>CAYQRA010000592.1:0-4748 GCA_964419315.1 uncultured Saprospiraceae bacterium
TTGATGGTACAAGGGTCGCCATCGGTACAAGCTTGGACAATGGTATTCGTACAACTAGGTATCGGTGTACCTGCACAAGGAACACAAACCATGGTAATATCACAGGCATCCACGGTTTCCATATCGTTGGTCGTACAGGGATCATTATCATTACAGCTTTGCAATAGAACATCCGTACAAGGTGCAGGGATATCTTGATCGTAGGTATAGGTCAAACAAATTTCGTAGGAAACAGAGATAACGCCAGTACTGATCGCCATTCCATTAGAAGGACAAGAAGCTGAAAAATCAGTAGCTGGAATCATATCAACACCGATGACATCATTGGTACCGATGGCATTACAGGTCGCTAAAGCTAAAGAGTAGTTTCCGGTCGCATTAGCGCCACCACCAAAAGTTCCACAACCACCAGTCAATACATCTTGGATGATTGGACAAACAGCAGTTGTCGTCAAAGCACAATTTAATAATACATTTCCAAAAACCGGAACTCCTGTACAACCAGCGGAAGTCGTAATATCCGAAATATTGATCGCAATATCGAGACCAGTAATTGATGGATTATTGATTCCACAAGGAAGCATGGGAGGATCGAAATTGTGCAGGTATCCTTCATTCACAACAGGCAGATTGGCATGTGCCCAATCATTTCTATCCGTTGCAATAAGCGCATCTGTTGTCGTTTGACAAGAGGTCACCATATATTGACTCAAACCTATATTGGGAATTGCTAACAGGCAAATAAAAAACAAAGTTCTAAATAAAAAAGGAGAAGGGATCATTTTAATCAATTTTAGGACAATCAGCAAAACTCGAAATGACAAATAGAAAAACCAAACGCTAGGGGGCTTCTAAGTCACAAAAGAAAAAAATCTACGGAACTTTCATTCCGTAGATTTTGAATTGGTTTTAAAACAGAAAAGACTCTAAGGAAAATCTTTTCCAAAAACCATTTGACTACATTTTTATCACTTTTTGACTAATCATTTCTGATTTTGTTTGTAGGCTAATAAAATACATACCAGCTGGCCAAGCTGAAATATCAATATTTTCACTCGTATTTATTTCTCCGTCTTGGCTTTCTGATTGGTACATCACCTGACCATTATTATTAAATACCTGGATCAATACTTCTCCTTCTTGCATCAATTGATAAGTCAACTGAAGTTGATCGACCGCTGGATTTGGAGCAACCATTAAAAAGTTTTCAGCTTGGAGTAATTCCGCTTTCGCATCATCTCTTATTTCAGCCTCCTCCTCTGTTGCATTGGAATAAACATCACAAGCTCCAGAAGTTCGACAGCCTTTAAAGTACTCATTCACGATCTGTATGGCCTCCTTTAAGTCAGACAAAGATCCCGTATAAACACCCCCCAAGCCTTCATTACCTAACTGGCGTAAATCACTTACCATTGGATTGTCTGGTAGCGCGACCAAGGTCAATTCCGGGAAGACTTCGCAGATTTCCGCTAAACCTAAGCCACTCAAATTAGGATCAAATCTTTCATTGAGCATTAAGGTCAATACCTGCCCTGCCAAACGGTTTTGAATTCGCCCTGCATTATCAATTCCAACGGGAGCTGGATTACAAGTTTGGGTCAGAATGATATCTCCCATTTCTGAAGGAAAGGCTTCCATATCTTTTCCACGAGAAGGTAATAATCGCAAGACACACTGGCGACTACCTACAGAAATCGATTGTCCTGGCAAGCCTAAAACGATTGGGTTATTCGACAATTCAAATCCACGAAGAATTTTTCTTGACCGAACTCCCGAAGAATTTACCTGAAGGCCATTCCCCCAAAACATTTCTGTTTCCGTACAATAAACTGACCCCGAAGGACCAGCACACATCACCGTAATTCGCTGATCGTGACTTACCGTATTTCCACAAGAATCTGTAGCGGTAAAAGTTCTGTCTAAGCGATAATTAGTACCTCCTAAATCTGTTGTCACTTCCTCTATACTTACGGGGAGTGCACCACAACCATCATAAGAAACCGTCACATCAAGACCATCTGGAACATCCGCACAAGCAACAGTTATATCTTCTGGAGTATTGTCAAAATCAGGACCATCATTTTCAATCGTCCACGATTGAGCCACACAAGTCATTCTACCGCAAGCATCCCAAACGGAATACAGGTAGTTGATTACTTTGCCATCACATTCTGCTAGGCCATCATCTTCGACCGGGCCTAGGATTTCGAGGCGTACAATTCCCAAATTACAATCTGTTTCTATATCAACATTATCCCAATTCGGGTTGACATCGTCCATACAACTGACCGTTTGATTGGGTTCTGGGAATACTCTTGGTGCATTATTTTCTATCTCAAAATTCTGCGTATAAGAAACCGATCGACTGCAAGCATCTTCCAAAGTATAAGTAATCGAATACTGTGCTCCTGGGCAGTCGCCCAAATCATCTTGAGCCATAACGGCTCCAGCAGTCAGCGTAACATCCAAATCACAGCTCACCATAAATTCAAACATATCTTCTTCCGAACGGATATCTGAAGAACACGATACCACTCTATCGGCAGGCATACTGGTAAAGGATGGAGCAGGATTAGAAAGGGTAAACATTTGGGTACAACTTGCGGAACGGCCACAAAGATCCATTACCGTATATTCCAATTCATATACGGTGCCACCACAATTGGGAAGACCCGCAGCAAGAGTTGGTCCTACGACTGAAAATTCCAAGGCACCACCACAACTAGAAGTCGTTACCAGCGTAGTAAAATCAGGAATGATATCTTCTACACACTCGACTGTTGCTCCTGCGGCACAAGTTACCGTTGGTGCATCATTTTGGATAACAAAAGTTCGATCGCATTGTGCTTGGCGACCACAATCATCTTTTACTACATAATAGTAAGTATATTCTGTACCTGGGCAATCTGGAAATCCATTCGAAATTTCTGGGCCAGTGATCAGTACATTGAAACCAAGCATACAGGCAGTTGTAACCACTGCATCCGAAGGATCAACGACAATATCCTCTGCACATGCTACCGTTGCACCAGGCGCACATACGATAGTAGGTCCACCGTTGAACAAAGTCCAAGTCTGAGTACAAGAAACAACAGCTGCATTACAGATATCCGTCGTACTATAGACCACTTCATATACCGCTCCGCTACATCCCGCTTCGCCACTTACTAAAGTTGGACCAGCAGAAGTCACCACTAAATCCGTAGCACAGTTATCGTCTGCCATGACCAAACTTACATCTACTATTATATCTGCTTCACACTCGACCGTTTCATTGGCGGGGCATTGAATGGTCGGTAATTCTGTATCACTTATCATTACGGTCTGTGTACAAGTCGCTGTATTTTTACAAAGATCGCTAACTTGGTAAGTACGAACAATACTTACTGGACAAGTACCGCTTTCCATTGAACTTAGCAGTTCAAAGCTATTTGGATCAGCATCCACAGCAAATCCACCATCCGCAATAAAAGCAGCAAGATCCGCATAGGGAGGAGCATCTGCAGCAGAACATCCATCCGCCATGATAGTCGGAGGACAAGTAAGCGCTACTGTTGGAATTGGGCACAGATCGATATCATCGAAGTAATAAAGTTGATTGGTCCCAATATTTCCAAAATTGAAAAAGATGACCAATTTATCGTAGACATTGGCTAGATTAAAAGGAGGGCTAACCGTGCTAAAATCAAAGACCAAGGTTTCCCACATCATAGCAGTAGTGGTCAGAACCAAAACTTCCGCATTGATCCCTGCGTTCGAACTATTTTCAATTTTAAACAAGACTGGAACTCCTGCTGCTGGCGACCAAACTCTTACAGAAATTTTCTGTTGATCCATCGTAAATGGAATTGGACTTTCCATACCACCGTTTGCGATTACCGTTCCGGCAAAAGTCGCTGCACCTGCTGTTTTGTTGGTACAAACTACGGTATTCGAAGGATCTACAGGGTCAGGAGCAATCATAGAAACAGCGCCAGCGAAATCGACAATATCATAATTGATCGAGCCTTCCTCTTCAAAGGTAACTGGAAACTCTGGTGCTGGAAGAGGTGGGATACATACTGCACCACAAACTTCCCAACCATAAGTAAGCATTTGATCTACACCTTGAACTACCGTGACCACTCGGTTGGTAAATCCAAAATTGGTAACCGTACAAGGATCGCCGGGGTTAAGAACTTCTTCGCCTTGTTCTTGAAAGAAAAATTTATATTCTTGATCGCCAGAATTGGCAAAAGGGATAGTCGCACAATAGGTACCATCACCATCAGGATCTGTAATAGGCGTACAGTTGGCACACCATCCATTAAAAGCTCCAAAAACACTCGGAGCAGTTACCGAAGTAAAACAGGATAAATCTACACATAAGGTGATGTCCGCAGTATTTGGACAAGTTGCATCACAGACTTCCCAACCATAGGTCAACATTTGGGGTACCCCTTGCACGACATTGACGACTCGATTGGTAAAACCAAAATTAGTAACCGTACAAGGATCACCTGGGGTCATATCTTCTGGGCCTTCTTCTTGGAAGAAAAATTTGTATTCTTGAGCACCTGGCAATAAAGCAACCGTAGCACAGTAAGTACCATCTCCATCAGGATCGGTAATCGGATTGGCTCCTGCATTCCAACCATTAAAAGCACCAAATACACTTGGAGCAGTCACAGAAGCATAACAAGATAAATCTACACATAAAGTGATATCGGTGGTAGGTGGAGCGGTCGGACAAGTAGGGTCGCAGGTTT
>CAYQRA010000593.1:0-4720 GCA_964419315.1 uncultured Saprospiraceae bacterium
TTAAAATCAAAAAACCAGCAGGGAAAACTGATTTCTGGTTCCTGCACTTTGGCAAATTCAGATACATCAATAAAACGAAGTTCTTCGGGGTCTCCGCTATTCATCATTAGTTTATTGCTACTTTGCGAGGAAGAAAAATACAAATCTGGAAAACCATCATTATTGAAATCTCCACTAGTCAAGCCTTTGGTAAAACCAGCGGCCAAGATTAAACCAGCACTAGAAGTTTGATTGCTAAAGGTGCCATCTCCATTGCTAATAAATAATTCTGGTGGTGCCTTCACTCCCGGCGATTGTTCATTGCCGATTGCTAAATCCAGCCAGCCATCCAGATTGAAATCTGCCCAGGTAGCGGTCTGCGTAGGATAGTGAGAAAGCAGTCCTGCTTCGATCGTCACATCCGTAAAAGTCCCATCTCCATTATTCCGAAGCAAAGAATTAGGGATGCCTCCTTCGGTCTTAAACCAAGCTCCGCGGAGGATCAATACATCAGGATAGCTGTCGTTATTATAATCCGCATGAATGAGGTTTAGGCCACCTATAACGCCCGTCAAATTTGCTTGGTTCGTCTGGTCTTCAAAAGTCCCATCCCCTTTGTTGATCCGCAATTCTATTTGGTCGCTAAAGCCCCAAGAAGAAGCCATAATATCCAGTAGTCCATCTTTATTGAAATCATCAATACAGACGCCGCCAGAGAGGCCAGAGATTCCAGTACCGGTAGCTCCCGCAATATCTTGAAAACGTGGAAAGTCTATACTACTTGTAAAGTTGGAAGCAGGAATGCGCCATTGCGCTGGAACCTTGTCGGGGTATTCGCCCAAGGTCATATAGGCTAAATTGAGTAACCAACGGGATTGCATATCATTTGGCGAACCTTGTAGAATGGTTTCATAAATAGTGATCGCCGTTCTCGAACCTCGTTCAATTTTATGAATGCCTTCTTTTTGAATGGGAACAATGCAAGACTGATGATTATGATTAGCGATGCAGTTTTCTTGTTCTCCCAAACGCATATAAGCAATGGCTACCATGCGCTGTAATTGTAGCATTGATTTGGCGGAGAATTCAATTTTAGATTTTCCTATTTCTCCAAATAGTTTTTGTAAAACTAAAATGGCATCTTCTGTTTTTCCAGAATTGAGTAACTCTTTCGCATAGTCAATTTGGAATTGCATTTTTTCTACGGGCTGCGTACTATTAGCTGCTTTTGCCTTATAGATATCTGCTCTTTGTTGATTCAAATAATAGTCAATTCGCTCTGGATTAACTTTGGCGCAGGCTTCTTCTACACGTCGAATCATTTCGGCATTTACACCATTGATGGAGGTCTCTGAGGTGGTCGATGTGCTTGTTGGATCTGTTGTTTGAGTTTCGTTATTACAAGCAAAAATGGAAACTAAAAAAAGGGAAACTAAAAAGATTAGCTTCCTGTTTTTTAGGAAGCTATTCCATTCTTTTTTTTGGGAGTTTATCATCGTTTTTTATTTTTAAAATCGACTTTTAAGCACTGTTAAAAAATGCTGTATTTTATTTCAAGATAAAAACTTGCATTGCTGCATCATTATTTGCGACGACAATACTTTTACCTTTTCCTTTGATATTTATCGCCTTTAAATCCTTGACATCCCCCGGTGCAAAAATACCGCTTTCCAAAGCATTCAAAGCTTTGAATGTACCATCACCATTACCCAATAAACAGATGCCTTTTCCAGCGTCATTTCTCGGTGTTTCAACTTCTGAAACATATAGGTTCCCTGCTCCTACAAAATCCAAGTTTCCATCTCCATTAAAGTCATCGACGACGACTCCATTGATACAAGAAAATTGCGCTTCTCTTGGCAAGGCTTCTACCGAAAACTGACCATTGCCATTATTCCGAATAAAGCTAGAAGCAAAATTGCTTACCGTTAAATGATGCGCATCTTTTAGCTTGTCGCCATAAACATCCGTAAGTTTTGCAGAGGCAAAAGCCTTGTACGTTGGGAATTTATCTTTGATAAAAGGCATCTGTTGAGAAGAACACTCTCTTCCACGTACCGGATAGCAAATGCCTTGATTGAAGTACCCCAAGACAATATCAATCTGACCATTATCATCAAAATCGTGACCATAAACATGGAAAGGTTCTTTTGCGCTGGCCTTGTACTTATAATTTAAACCATTATTGCCAGCGATAAAATCGAGGTCTCCGTCTTTGTCAAAATCACCACTTGTCAATGAGCTCCACCAACCAGTTTCTTTAGCCAATTCATCGGGGGTAATATTGGTCAAACCACCCCCCGTATTTTTGTAGATTTGAATAGACATCCATTCTCCTGAAAGGATCAAATCTTCTTTTTGATCGCCGTCAATATCAGCTACGGTAGCCGTCGTTATCATCCCCGGTTTTTTTAATTCTGGAGCTGCGGTACTCGTGATGTTTTTAAATTTCCCACCCTCGTTCAATAAAAGATAACTCTTACCTGCAAAAGGATAACGTCCGGGAATCATGCGAGCACCGACAAACAAATCGCGGTCTCCATCTTGGTCAAGATCGAGGTCAACGACCACCGAACCACTTGAAGTGATTTTGGGAAGGGCTTTGGTATCTTTACTGAAGTTTCCTTTTCCATCATTGAAGTAAAGGCGGTCTTGTAATGCGGGATGCAATTCAGGATATTCATTACCACCACTAACCACATAAAGGTCTTGATCGCCATCTTGATCGGCATCGAAAAATAATGCGTTGATGTCTTCTGAAGATTTATCTTTATTCCAAATGTTTTGATTACTGGTCTGGAAAGTTCCATTGGCATTTTGTAAAAATAAAGCCGCAGCCTGATCTTTGGCTCCACCGATAAATAAATCTTCTAAGCCGTCTTTATTGACATCCGCTACCGCCATATGTGGCCCGTGTTGAGAGTTTTTATGAGGGAGTAATAATTCTTTTTTAAAATCGTCGTAAGGATTTTCTTGATGTTGAAAGGAAAGATTTAATTCTTTGCCAGCTTCTTGAAAGAGGGGAGTGTAGGTTCCTGCTAAAGAGTATTTAGCAGATTGGGCATTCTCTTTTTTTACAGTAAGCCTTTGATTGGTTTTTACATTTTGCACCACTTGTTTTTTGCCATCCAACCAGTGGATGACTAGGCTGTCAATCTTATTGCTTTTGCCCAAGCCAAAATGTAGAATATTATCACAGGCAGATTGATAGCCACGAGTGAGACTTAGTTCTTGATATTGTTGGGTTCCGTTTGCATAAAGACTTACTTTGGCATTGAGCGCCATTTTGTTTTTTCCATCTCCTTCAAGTAGGATTTGTAAGTAATTATTTTGCTCGGTAGTTTCTGCATTGTTTTGATAAATGAAAGCTTCTTCGTCGATATTATTGATGACGATATCGAGGTCACCATCTCCATCGAGGTCAGAGAGAATAGCACCATTGGAAAAAGTTTTTTCTTCCAATCCCCATTTTCTATTATAGCGATCAAAATGCAATTGACCATCATTGCGAAGTAAGATGTTTTGTAATGGATGATCTGGTATTTTATTCAACCATTCTTCTCTTTCTTGATCGGTAAATTTTCCTGATAATTCTTTGCTCCTTTTTTTGAACGCAATTTGAAAATCATTGTCCATCAAATCTTTTCGATTGCCATTGGTAACAAAAATATCTTTCCAAGAATCATTGTCTAGGTCCGACATTAAGATATTCCAACTCCAATCTGTTTTGGGGAAACCTGTAAGCTGCGCAACTTCACTAAATTCTCCATTGCCATGATTGAGTTGCAGGGTATTAATCATGTATTGGTATTGAAATCCTGCTTTTTCGTGCAATTCATTAAACCGCTCGGTATTCATAGAAGCCATGAGCGTCTTAGAGCGCAATTGATCAGCAGGTGTCATATCGACTACGCCAATATCGACCAGCCCATCATTATTGATATCCGAAACATCACAGCCCATTCCATAGAAGGAGATATGAGAAGTTGCTTCTTTGATTTTATCGGAGAAAGTGCCATCCTGATTATTGATGAAAAGATAATCAGGGCTAGAGTAATCGCTGGTAGTATAAAGGTCTATCCAACCATCGTGATTGAGATCGGCAGCCACGCAGCCTAGGCCGTAGGTATGACGAAGTAAGCCAGCTTGCTTGGTGACCTTGTTGAAAGTTCCATTTCCATTATTTTGGTATAAATTGCCACTCACATTTTCCAAAAACTCCTGATCACTACTTTTTTCCATATAAGTATTGAGACCCGTAGCAAACAAATAAGAATGATTCATCACATATAAATCAAGATCGCCATCTCGGTCGTAATCAAAGAAGGTGGATTGGGTAGAAAAGCCAGGATCATTGATGCCGTATTCCTTGGCTTTTTCACTAAAAGAGCCATCTTGGTTATTGATGTATAATAAATTTTGCTTGATTTCGGCTTCTGAGTAAGGCCCGGATTTGGAGACGTAGAGGTCTAACCAGCCATCATTATTGATATCTACGGTAGTCACACCGGTAGACCAGCTCTTATCGCCTCCATTTTCCCATCCTTCTACACCTGCTTTTTCGGATACCTCTTCGAAGCTGAAATCGCCTTGGTTGATATAGAGGCGATCTGATTTTTGATTAGCGGTAAAGAAAAGATCTGGTTTTTGGTCATTATTAAAGTCTCCTACAGCCACACCACCTCCATTTAAGAAATAGTTGTAAGTCATGGCGCTATATTTAGCATTTTGGGTAATGGTA
>CAYQRA010000594.1:0-4713 GCA_964419315.1 uncultured Saprospiraceae bacterium
GTTTCTTGTCCGTTTAGGATTCCATCGCTACAAGTAGGACAAGCCGGACAATCTGGTCCACCACAATCCACACCCGTTTCTTGTCCGTTTTGGAAGCCATCCGTACAAGTTGGAGGATTTCCAGAACCACAACCGCCAGAGCTTAAAAGACTTTCTCTAGCCCCACCCGGATCGAATAGTGCACGCATTCTATCTCTTTGACCAGTAGTAAAAAGATTCATACAAGAATCGTCAGAGTAGTCCATGTAATTTTCTACCATATCCACTGTTCCACAAGAAACGTGACCAGTTGCACAGCCACCATTAGAAGCATCAGAGGTAGGCGTATCTGCTACAAAATCATCTACACTACAGCCACCATCACCCCAGATGTGGCGAAGGTTGAGCCAGTGACCGACTTCATGAGTACCTGTACGTCCAAGGTCGAAAGGAGATTGAGCAGATCCACCACTCCCGGTGTAAGCATAATCATTGACTACTCCGTCAGTAGCAGGGTTGCCACCAGGAAATTGAGCATATCCAAGCAATCCACCACTTAGGTCACAAACCCAAAAGTTGAGGTAATCGCTAGCAGGCCATGCATCGATTCCACCAGAAGAGGTGAATTTCATATTGTCATTAGCACTCCAAGAAGTAACGGAGGTACTTGTTCTGGTGATACCAGTAGTAGGATTTCCATTAGGATCTACCGTTGCCAAACAAAATTCGATTTCGCTATCGGCAGCTTGGGGCCAAGTACCATTAGCATCAGAATTTGTTCTTCTAAAATCTTCATTTAAAACGGCTAGTTGACTCAATATTTGAGCATCAGAGATGTTTTCCGCATTATTATTATAGATCACATGAAAGACGATAGGAATAGTGACTATTCCGGTAATTCTTTCAGTATTATTATTGATATAATTACGGGTGAAGTTTTCAATGCTTTCCATCTTTGTAGCTCGCTTTGGATCTTGTTGAAGTTGATCTTCAAGGTATTCCATGGAACTACAATTTCGTTGAGCATTTACATTGAAGCCTGCAAAAAATAAGCATGCTAGGCACAAAGTGACTAAATTTAATCTCATAAGAAAAGGATGTTTTTTAAAAATTAGATAAATAGAGTGTTTATAAAAACGTAAAGATTAATTCGCGTGAATCGGTACTTTATAGTATACTATAAGCGACACCTTTTAACTATAGCGATTAGTCAAAATGGTACGTGTATTTATTCTACTTCAGAAAGTCCTAGGTACAGAATGAAGTAAATTTTATACTTAATATAATTTTTGGTGAAACAGCCTTTTTGGAGAAGTATAATTTAAATTAGGAACAAATATAAATAAAAATTATTCGAATAAGCAAGTGAATTTTCGCTAAAATTAAATAAATATTAAAAAAAAGTCAATTTAGGGTCAATTATTGGCTGATTAGGAATGGTTTGCTAATAATATTGTGGCCTTTTTGAATTTGCAAAAGAAAATAACCCAAAGAGCCTTCGGGCAAAGTGATCATCGTTTGCAATTGATAGGGGGCGACTTGCTCTTGGTGAATAATTTGTCCTAAGGTATTGTAAATTGTAAGCTGTTTGTTTTCTGGATTTTCTTCCTCCCATTCGATCACGAGCTTCTCTTTTGCGCTAAGCGGATTAGGGTAAATGCTAAAACCGGATTCCTGAATTTCGCGGGTAGTTACAGAAAAATCTTCTAAGGCAGCAAAGGCATTGATTCTTCCCCAACCAAAGTATTCATCCCAACCAGGAGTATCTTCTGAAGTATTGCTACTCACTTCATCCTCTGCGGTAGAAGTGATAATGGATCGAATATCATCTGGGCTTCTATTGGGATCTTGTGCAAGGAGTAAAGAAGCCAAACCTGCAACTAATGGAGCAGCTTGGGAGGTACCTCCCCAATAGGAATTAAAATTGGTATTGGAGTTATGATTTAATCCATAGATATAATTACCTGGGGCTACTACATCAATGTGGCTACCATAATTGCTACCACTAGTAGAACTCCAGAAAAAAGGACTAGTCCGATTATCATTGGGGTTGGTAGAACCTACCGCAATGGTGTTGTCATAAGCAGCAGGGTAGTAGGGGACATCATTGTCGAAGTTCATCATGCTGACGACGATGCTTACATTATTTTGGTAAGCATAATTAACAGCAGTTTCCATACCACTAGAAAAGCCACTGCCACCGACCGACATATTAATCACATTTGCACCATTATCTACGGCATAATAAATAGCATCTATCCACCAAGAATAAAAACCAGAGTTGTTTTGATCAAGGATTTTACCAATCATCATTTTACAATTCCAATCTACTCCTGCATAGCCCGAACCATTATCGCCATTAGAACCGATGATTCCTGCTACGTTGGTTCCGTGGCCATGATCGTCTGTGGGATTATTGTCTTGATTGACAAAATCCCAACCCTGGACATCGTCGACATAATTATTATTATCTGAGTCTGTTCCATTGGAAGATTCGCCGGAGTTGTTCCATATTCTACCATTAAATTCTGAATGATCTAGTTTGAAGCCACTATCTAAGACCGCTACAATAATACTGGATTTACCCTGTTCGATATCCCATGCTTCTTCCATATCAATATCGGCATCTGCAATAGCGGGAGAAAGAGAAAAGCTACCATCATTGACCAATCCCCATTGTCTACTAAAAAGTGGATCATCGGGAATCGTTGCTTGCAAGCCTTTTACTCCGCCACCCTGTCCGATAAAATTAGGTTCGGCAAATGTCAATACACCGCTTGCTTCATAGGCTTCGACTAGCTGAAGGATATCTCTGGCATCTTTAAAACGAAGCACATAAGTATCTTTGAGTTTCTTATTCCCAATCAGGGTGATCTCACGGAGATCGTTACTTTGGTTTAAGGCATCAATTGCTGGAATATCAAAAGTATTTCGCGTTTTATCCAGCTGGATTTGAGTAAGGAAATCTGGACGGAAGTTGATGATCAATTGATCGGCAGCGAAAGGTGGATTTTGATTTTGGGCAAAGGAATTAAATGAAATTAGAAGAGCCAAAGTACATAAGATAATCTTGTTATTCATGCTAGGGAATTTGTGTTGCGTTATTATTAACTACAATTTAAGGGATTTATCAAGCTGTTGCAAGGTAAAGGAGGCTTTGATGTATTAATGTTGCTCTCTCACCTATTTAATGAGAAACTTTATTGATTGCCAAAAACCAATCCTTCGGTCAGTCTAGAAACAAGTACAAGAATAATACCGATAGCTGCAAATAGGATTCCACCATCCACAAAATAGTGAGCGGTAAAAGCAAGTACGGTATCATAAAAGAAACCAGCATAAGCCCACTCTTTTAGTAAATTGGACTTTCTAGTCCAGATGGCGAGGAGGCCAAGTATTTTAGCGATGGCTAAAGGATAAATAAGATAAGTTGGATAGCCTAAGGCAACAAAAAATCCTTCAATCATCGGATATTTGAAAAAATAATTATAAGCACTAAAGAGCATCAGTAGGGTGAGCATTCCAGTAGATGTCCAATAAACTATTTTTTGTAGATTCATTTTTTTGCTTTTTGACGAATGATTGAAAAAGGGAAATAAAAGTAGGGAAAAGAGAATTGGTAAAAGATAGAAGGTCTAGACGGAGACGGATACTGGTGTTTGGTCTTTACCAATTTGAAAGCAAGGAGGCTATTATTCTCCCTACACTTGACTTAGGATTTGACCAGTAGACTTTCGAGGAAGATCAAATTATTTAATCTTCCTGCACCAATCCGCCAAGGAGATCAAAAGTAGCGATGTAAAAATTGGGATCAACTTTAAAAGACCGCACCTTCTGCTTGGTTGGAATTTCGGACCATAAGGCTTTAGGAGTAATCCATTGTTCTTCTCCATTTAAATAAACCCGAACCGGCATTTCAAAACCATCCACGATATTATTCCAACGGAAGCGAATGCTATTGTCTTTAATCACATATTCCAATACAGGGATTTTGGTGTCGCGCAGGTATTGATCAAAAAAGCCAGCCAAGTCCATTCCAACTTCCCGGCTCAAATAAGTTTCCACCTGAGCAGTGGAAACCGTCTTGTGAAAATACTCTTGATTAATTCCTCTGAGGATAGCTCGCCATTTTTCATCGTCCTCAATAAACTGTCGAACCATGTGCAAAATATTGGCTCCTTTATAATACATGTCTCCGGAGCCTTCCACATTGACATTATAGATCCCAATGACCGGCCGATCATTCTGAATCAATCGTCGTGTACCGATGACGTATTCATTGCTGGCCTTGGTCCCAAAATGATAATCGAGGTATAAGCTTTCAGAGTAGGCCGTAAATCCTTCATGTATCCACATGTCCGCTACATCAATATTGGTGATACTATTGGCAAACCATTCGTGACCGGACTCGTGGACGATGATAAAGTCAAATTTGAATCCCCAACCACTAGCACTCAGGTCTCTTCCCAAATAACCATTGATGTATTCGTTGCCATAAGTTACCGAGCTTTGGTGTTCCATACCCAAGTATGGGACTTCTACTAATTTGTAGGTATCCTCATAAAAAGGATAGGGACCAAACCAATGTTCAAAAGCTTCGAGCATCATCGGTACTTGTTTGAATTGTTCCTTGGCTTTATTGAGGTTGTCGCGGAGGACATAATAATTACATGTCAAACCTCCACGTTCGCCTTGGTAGACTTCGCTGAAGTGGACATAATCTCCGATATTGAT
>CAYQRA010000595.1:0-4694 GCA_964419315.1 uncultured Saprospiraceae bacterium
AGATAAAAAGATAAAGCTCAATCATCGTTTTATAAACACTATAAAAGGATGAAAAGTCGCTATCAAAGCTCATCAGGGCTCCAGATAATCCAATCAAGATTAGAAAAATAACAATAGCTGTATTTATTTTTTCCATAAATAGATGTTCCTTTTTTTTACAAAAACTACACAATTCAGGTACCTAAAATTTCAAAGAGGACTTATAGTTAAGGACTTATACAATAGCAATATTCACCATGCGTATATTTTGTACTGTTATTTACAGTCCTAAATTTACGAAATGTAAAAATCTTTATGTCGTGACTTCGTAAAAATTGAGCTTTAGGCATAGTAATTGTTTCTAAATAGGAGAATGGCTTATAGATTGGTTCTCCCCTTTTCAAAAAGCAGTTCTTTATTGCAAAATTGCAATTTTGATTTTCACTCCCTCCGGAAATCAATCACAAATCCCCTCTTTACAGATCCCCTCTCTGACACCTTTTAAGGTGAATAATAATCGTTTACAAATTTTTATTTTTAATTATATTATAAACTTAAATAAGTCACATTTTATCACAAACCTAAATTGTTTTAAGCCCGTTGGGGCTATAATTTTGTTAACATAAATTAAATATTCAAATCAACTCTAAAATCCCACGACATGAAAAGATTAAATGACCTAAGAAAACAACTTCCAAGCAATGCAAAACTCAATACTTTCGAGTCTACTCGAGTAAAAGGTGGAGCAGACAAAAAAACTAACCGAGGTAACAGACCATCTGGTGGAGATGGAAATGGCGATGACAACGGAGGCAGTGGCTGGGGAGGTTAAAATTATTGATTTTAATGTATAAGTGAAGAAGATTCACTGCTCTTTGCTTATCATTAACAAAGTGCGAATCGGAATTATGTTCTGGTTCGCGCTTTTCTCGTCTTCTACTCTTAGTCTACCCTTCACATAAACTCCTAATAAACAATTACTTACACAAGATAAATGATTCATTTCTAGTCAATCGCAAAGCCCTTCTTTATACACTATTATAATCTGACTTTAGATTATCTATAAGTTCCAAAAGCTATAAATACGTTGTCCTAAACTGAATATTCAAATAAATCTCTAAAATTTCATGACATGAAAAAATTAAATGACCTAAGAAAACAACTTCCCAGTAACGCCAAGCTCAATACTTTTGAGTCTACTCGAGTAAAAGGTGGAGCAGACAAAAAAACTAACCGAGGCAGAAGACCATCTGGAAATGGAAATGGTAACGGAAACGGAAATGCTTATGGCTACGGAAACGGAAATGGTAACGGTAACGGTGGTGGATAAAACTATCATTTAATAGTCCGTAAAACAGGTTCACTCCCGTTTTACTATCATGTACAAAGTGCGAATTGGAATTTATTCTAATTCGCGCTTTTCTTTTGTATACCCTTTTTAAGGTATGCTTTTTGCATAATGCCATAATAGGTAGATTGGAGTTAAAATATACCATTATAAATGGCCCATTTAATATCACTCATAAAACCAATATTTTTTGGTCTCTGGACATTAACAATCCTTACTTTGTTGCCTCAACAAGGAAAGGCACACCTATCGGACAGTCTCCTCCAAGCCGTTGAAACAGAAATAAGAAACCTAAAGGCATCAGCCATTCTCCAACTCGCTACTCAGCAATCCCTTAAAAATTTAGAGCTCTCCATTTATTATTCTGAAATGGCCCTTGATTTGGCCAAAAAAGAAAATGACCTCGAATCTTCTTATCGAATTTATCGGGAAAGAGGTTTTATTTATCAAGAGAATAATCACTTGCGTAAGTCCTTACGGGAATTTGAAAATGCATTGACAGTAGTCAAGCAAATCGATGATGACTCTTATCGCTTAGATATTTATACTGATTTGGCAATCAGCAATCGAAAGCTTAGTAATTATAAAGCGACTACCGATTATCATACCATGGCGCTCTTCTTAGCAGAGAAAAATGATGATCTCCTTATGGTAGAATACAGCTATCACGGATTAGGTACCTTGTACGAATTGGTTGGAGATATTGAAAAAGCTTTGGAATATTATTTCAAATCCTTGGCCATTGCGGAAGAAAGAAAGTCTACTTCTGGGGTGGTGATTACTTTACAGAATATTGCGAATACTTATGCCAAAACCGGAAATAATACCAAAGCCTTAAAAACGATCGAACGAGCGTATACCTTAGCAGGTACTACTAAAGACTCGCTGATCATTGCAGAGGTACTCTATGATTATGGAAGAGTACTTCATAAAGCAGACCAACATACTTTAGCCTTAGAGAAGCACCTTGCGGGCTTGGAGATCTATGAAAAAGTGGGTCAAAAAACTTATATCGTTCGATCTTTGATTGAAATTTCGGGAATCTATACTCGGATGAAAAAGTATAATCAAGCGCAAACCTATTTCGATTTATGTTTTAATGATTATAAAGATTATTTATCTACAAAAGACAATGCTCACCTTTATAATAAGCAAGCATATTTATTTCAGATTTTAAATGAAAACAAAAAAGCAGAAGAAGCTTTTTTAAAGGGGCTTGATATTTCTGTAAAGAACGAATATAAGGTACTGAGTCAGGAGAACCATTTTGCTCTATACCAGATCTATCGAAAAAACAGTCAAACAGAAAAAGCTTTATCCCATTTGGAAGCTTCTAATAAGCTATTCAATTATATCCAAAACAATGAGAAGGCACAACGTATTGATGAAATGCAATTTCAATACGAAGCAGAGAAAAGAGAACGTAAGATTCAGGAACTACAATACAGTCGCAATACTGTTTTTTACATTGGAATGTCTTTATTTCTGGCTATTGCTGCCATATTTCTTTTCTATACTTCTAGGATAAAAAATAAAAACAATAAGGTACTTCTGAAAAGAAACAAAGAGTTTGAAGATCAAAACCGGAAGCTTGGTGAATCCAATCAAGCACTCAGTCAATTTGCTTATGTAGCTGCTCATGATCTAAAAGAACCCTTGCGAAACATTGGGAGTTTTATCAATTTACTGCAAAAAAGATACGGGCATCAGTTTGGAGAAGATGCCAATAGCTATATGTCTTATATAAAATCTGGTGCTACTAGAATGAATAATCTGTTGGTAGACCTACTAGAGTTTTCAACTCTAACTACGCAAGAAGCCAGTGATGAATTGATCAATATCCGATCGGTCGTTTCAGAAGTCATTGGAAATTTACAAAATAGAATTGAAGACAAAAAAGCCATCATCAAATATCCTGACAAGATGCCAAGTGTTCGTATGAAGCGCAATCACTTGGTGCAGGTTTTGGAGAATTTGGTCTGCAACTCTCTGAAGTTTGTAAAGGGTGTTCCAGAGGTTAATATCCAATATTTTCCAGAGCCTGATCACATCTTAATCATGGTAGAAGATAATGGTATTGGTATCAATAAGGATTACAAAAATAAAGTATTCCTTTTGTTTCAACAATTGGAAAAGAACAAAGGCTATGGAGGTACGGGTATTGGTTTGACGATCTGTAAAAGTATTGTAGAAAAATACAATGGTCAGATTTGGTTTGAGTCGGGACTTTTACAAGGAACACGCTTCTTTATCCGTTTGCCTTTACAAGAAAATATAGAAACGCTTCCAAGCGATCAAAAAAACACTAAAAAAGACAAGAAAGAATTATCCGAGGCCTTGGCTTAATTCTTCCATTCTTTTTCTTATTCCTTTTCTTTTATTTCATTCCAAGTTTTAAATAACTGTTCCTGTGAAGGACGGTTTTCGGGTATACTGCGCAAAGGTTCGCAGGGTATTAGTGCTTCATAAAGTTCGGCCGGCAAAGCTTGGTATAAGGAGGTCCCTTTGGTTTTCCAAGCAATCATTTCATCGCTTACTTCTTTGATAATTCGGCCAGGATTTCCTACCACTAAGCTACGCGCGGGGATCTTCATTTCTGCCTTCACAAAACACAGGGCCCCAATGATACACTCCGCTCCTATCTCTACATTGTCCATTACTACGGCATTCATTCCGACCAATACATTTCTTCCTATCGTCGCGCCATGGATCACCGCACCATGTCCAATATGCGCTCCTTCTTTCAGCAAAACGGTTACTCCAGGAAACATATGAATCGTACAGTTCTCCTGGACATTGCAACCATCTTCAATGACAATCCCTCCCCAATCGCCTCGAATAGCAGCACCGGGTGCCACATATACATTTTTGCCAATAATGACATTGCCGGTAACGCTTGCTTGTGGATGAATAAAAGAAGACTCATGGACTACCGGACGGAAGCCTTTGAATTCATAAATCATATTCACTTATTTTGAATGGCTTGAAAATACGAAAATACGATATTCGGCAGAAGAGAACGAATGATCGGGAGATTTCAGAAACGAAAAATTCTAGCGGGTAATTAGATTAAGGTAAACAGCTCAGAAATAAATGGATAACTTATAAACAAAATGGATGGTCTGCTCTATGAAGTTATTTTAAAATAGAAAACCAATGTTTAATAAAGGCTGACAAAACAGGGGCGATCTTCAAGGTGAATGTCATCAACTTAAACAGTACTTTAAGAGGTAGGTCCAATAAAAAAGGGGGAATTATGAATAATATTTTCTTCTCGTAGATTCTACCTTTCTTGTTTTTTAGCCTTTTCTTGGGAAAAGTTAAGGGCTATCTTGAAGGTAGCCCTTAACTCGTTTTGCAAATGGTA
>CAYQRA010000596.1:0-4677 GCA_964419315.1 uncultured Saprospiraceae bacterium
AGATCCTTAAAAATCTATACCCAGAAGTACCGGTACTCATTGGAGGCATCGAAGCATCCTTGCGAAGAGTAACGCATTATGACTATTGGGCGAATGAATTATTTCCCAATATCTTGAGTCATTCTGGTGCGGATATGTTGGTGTATGGAATGGGAGAAATGCCGCTCCGAGAGATCATGCGTTTGATGAAAAAAGGCGTCCCTTTTTCTTCTTTAAAAACCATTCCACAGACTGCTGTTTTGTCTCCGAGAAGCGAAGCTTTACCCATCAATAAAAACTGGGAAGACCTCACCCTTTCTTCTCACGAAAGATGCCTGCGAGATAAAAAAGCTTTTGCCGCCAATTTCAAACACATCGAACAAGAATCGAATAAGGTAAAAGCCCGCCGCTTAATCCAAGGATGTGGGGATCATAATCTGATCATCAATCCTCCTTATCCGCCGATGACAGAAAAAGAAATTGATACCTCTTTTGACTTGCCTTATACTCGCTTACCACACCCCAAGTATGACAAACGGGGAGCGATTCCAGCTTATGAAATGATTCGTTTCTCCGTGAATATGCATCGGGGTTGTTTCGGAGGCTGTAGCTTTTGTACGATCTCTGCCCATCAAGGTAAGTTTGTTTCGAGTAGATCGAAAGAGTCGATTATGAAAGAGGTCAACCAAGTAACGGAGATGCCAGGATTTAAAGGATACATCAGTGATTTGGGTGGGCCTTCGGCGAACATGTATAAGATGAAAGGCAAGGTGCAGGAAATCTGTGATCGTTGTGTGAGTCCCAGTTGTATTCATCCGGTGATTTGTAGTAATTTGGATACGAGTCATAAGCCGCTGACTGAAATTTATCAGGAAGTAGATGCCCATCCGAATGTCAAAAAAGCTTTTGTCGGAAGTGGTATTCGATATGATTTATTGGCAGATAGCTATAATAAAAATAGTGATGGTAGTGGAGATGAATACATGGAACAATTGGTTACTTGCCATGTTTCTGGCCGATTGAAAGTGGCTCCGGAGCATACTTCTGATGAAACGCTCAAGATCATGCGGAAGCCAAGTTTCAAACACTTCCATGAGTTTAAAAAGAAATTTGATTTTTATAATAAAAAGCATGGTCTCAACCAACCATTGATTCCCTATTTTATTTCTAGTCACCCCGGTTCGACCGAAGAGGAGATGGCCAATTTGGCCGCAGAAACAAAGGGCATGGGTTTTCAACTAGAGCAGGTACAAGATTTTACGCCAACTCCAATGACGGTGGCGACGATTATTTATTATACCGGACTTCATCCCTATACTTTAAAGCCTGTTTATACCGCGCGGTCCCCAAAAGATAAGCGCAATCAACACCTCTTTTTCTTTTGGCACAAAAGAGAAAATCACAATATCATTCGAGAGAAGTTGAAAGCGATGGGGCGAGAGGATTTGATTGAGAAATTAATCAATGATAAAAAACGCCACAATAAACAGGTCGCTTTGAATGAGCGTAAAATAACGACGGATAAACGAAGATTTGGGAAGAAAAAAA
Source organism: uncultured Saprospiraceae bacterium (assembly GCA_964419315.1). Taxonomy (GTDB): domain Bacteria; phylum Bacteroidota; class Bacteroidia; order Chitinophagales; family Saprospiraceae; genus CALLVY01. Next base: position 1,528 of record CAYQRA010000596.1, read on the forward strand.
ATCGACGTAAACCGCCCCGCAAAAAACGCTAAGTTTTGCTTGTACTATGAAATCTATTCTTCAGTATCTTCAAAAATTTTGGAAAACTGATTTTGATCCACTCCTCTATGCGCTGACGATTCTGAGTTTGAGCATTGCCATTTATTTTAATTACCGCTACGATTTTGAAGACAGTATCCTCGATAGTTATCGGAAACAACCAATTTCTCTCCTTTACTATTTCTTGTATTTTGGGGCAGCTTATTATTATGTGATTGCCTTGTACTTGATTTTTAAAAGAGATATTCCGGGCTTAAAGAGTCGGCAATTTGTAATAAAAAGTTTGTTTGTTTTAGGCTTGATTTCTTTTAAAGTCTTTTTTTATTTCGATGAAATTTGGGTGGATGCAGGAATGGCTTTGCACGAAAAATACGCTTATATCAAGACGAGTAAAGCCATTGTGAGTGTAGGAATTTACACGATCGCTTTGGTCGCCTTCTATTATTTTTTCGAAAAGGACAAAAGCAATTGGTATGGTCTTACGACCAAAGGATTCAATTGGCGACCTTATGCAATCATGCTACTGATCATGGTTCCCTTAATTGCAGCGGCGGCCACTCAGCCTGACTTTTTAAAAGCTTACCCAAGATTTAAAACTCATTATTTTGTAACGGATTATTGGTTTTACTTTAGTATCTACGAGCCTTTTTATTTGCTGGGATTTGTAATGGTAGAATGGTTGTTTCGGGGTTTCTTGGTGCTTGGAATGATACATCTTTTGGGACATCGAGCTATTTTACCGGCGGCGACTTTTTATTGTGTTTTTCATTTTGGAAAACCATTGGGGGAGTGTGTTTCTTCTTTTTTTGGTGCTTATATCCTTGGCGTTTTTGCCTATTATAGCCGATCGATCTGGGGAGGAATTATTGTGCATATGGGAATTGCTTTGCTGATGGACTTGGCGGCTATATTTGTGAAGTTTGCTTTGTAGAAACGTGGTTTTCTTCCTTTTTTAGTGAATGTTGAAATGATTAAGTTGAAAGAAATGTAAAGCAGGGACTAAAAAATATAGCAGTCAGTAGTTCTTACTATTCTTTTATCTCTTAAATTTATAGAATGATCTCCATAAAAAACTACAAAGCTACCTTTTACAAAATTCTTTTATTTTCCTTCTGCTGGATATTGACTTTGTCATTGTCTGGACAAGACCGTACGGTAGGTGTTTTTCTAAATGACTCTCTTGCGCTAAATGGTTATACCCTTTTTTCGCCTACCGGAGCCAATGAAACCTACTTGATTGATAACTGTGGACACCTGATAAATACTTGGAGGAGTAACCACCGCCCGGGTTTATCTGTTTACTTATTAGAGGATGGAAGCTTGCTCCGCCCCTGTCGAATCAATTCCGGTTTTAATGCTGGAGGAACGGCAGGTCGCATAGAAAAATACAACTGGGAAGGGGACTTGCTTTGGGGCTTCAACTATTCTACCGACTTGGTACACCAACACCATGATATCGCTCCCTTACCCAATGGCAATCTACTCATCTTAGCTTGGGAGAAAAAGACCAGAGAAGAGGCGCTGTTGGCAGGTCGAAATCCATCGACCATTCAAGGAGAGGAAGTGTGGTCAGAGCATGTAGTGGAATGGAAAGTTGATGGAGATAATGAACCAGAGATTGTCTGGGAATGGCATGTTTGGGATCACTTGATTCAAAGTTTTGACTCTGGAAAAGATAATTATGGAATTGTGTCAGAACATCCCGAACGATTCAATCTCAATTTTGTCAATGGAAATAACGCCGATTGGCTCCATTGCAATTCCATTGATTATAATCCAGTGTTGGATCAGGTCCTTATAAATTCTCGTAACTGGAATGAGTTCTGGGTGATTGACCACAGTACGACTACGGAGGAAGCAGCAAGTACTGCCGGAGGGAAGTATCAAAGGGGAGGAGATATCCTGTATCGTTGGGGCAACCCAAGAGCTTATGATCGGGGTAATTTTTCAGAGCAAAAACTATTTGGACAGCATAATGCGTCTTGGATTCCAGAAGATTCTCCGGGGGCAGGAAATCTCTTGGTTTTTAATAATGGATTACAGCGACCAGCTGGAAGTTACAGTTCGGTCGAGGAAATTGTACCGCCGATCAATATGGATGGTACTTATGTCTTGGAGGGGGATGAGGCTTATGGCCCTGACCAGATTTTTTGGACTTATCCGGAGGAACCAGATTTTGATTTTTATGCTTCTCGGGTTTCTGGAGCTCAACGTTTAACCAATGGTAATACCTTGATTTGTGATGGTACCGATGGAGTGTTTTTTGAAGTGACGAGTACTGGTGAAAAAGTATGGGAGTATGTTTGTCCATTGGCCCAAGGCAATCCAATTATTCAAGGAAATACTGCTGCTGGAAATGATGCTTTTAGGGTAACTCGCCTTGGCGAAAATCATCCTGTTTTTACGGATCGAGAATTGATTCCTGGGGCTTTGATTGAATTGGAACCTCTGCCCGAAGATTGCACCATTTATTCCACAAAAACGATGGTGAGTACAAGGGATATTCTTCCGGTGGAAGGGGTGCAAGTTTTCCCCAATCCAGTAGAAGATTTTATTCAATTAGAGAATACTAAAAATACCGAAATCCAAGTGACCATTATTGATCTTACTGGGAGAAAAAGATTTGAGCGAACAACGAGTAGCGCCCGCCTCCGTATCTCCACTTACGATTGGCCAGCGGGTATTTATTTTGCCCGAGTAAGTGCTTTGGAAAATAATACGCTGCTAGAGCAATCTTCTTGGATGCTTTCGAAAGTTTTTCAACCCTAAATCTTTGATTATCAGTTTGTGATTTTTTTAGGCCTACTCTATACCGAAGACCAACTTTGTTAGAAAAAAGACAAGGAATGTAATGCCTTGACGAAAAATAATAGTCGTTTTTTTTATACTGTATGGGAGAAGCATTACTTTCGTAAATGACTTTTGGTAGAACCAAAAAAATGGATCTAGTAGCCGAAAACCCAGCCTTATTCGATCTTAATTATACAATGCAATCAAAAGAAATTAATTCCTATAAGATCATGAAGTTGAAATAACTTTATGAAGTTGTTAAAAACAAGAATGGACCTATGAAAAAAATAATATTTACACTTAGTTTTTGCCTTTTGGGCA
>CAYQRA010000597.1:0-4666 GCA_964419315.1 uncultured Saprospiraceae bacterium
ATTTTGCCTACGACAAATGGTTGGCTATGCTCAAAGAAATGGAAGCTTATTCCAATATCAAGAAAGTTGATATCAAAGGGGTTAAGATGTGGATCAATATCTTTTGGGAAAAAGATGGAACGATTCGCCACATAGCCTACTACCTAAAACCGCAATCGAGAAATATAGATACTCGCTATTTAACTGCTTTTTTGACTCAGTTTGCTAATGAACATCGTTTCTCTTTAGTCCATGATGAAAAATTCTCTCATTATGGAACGGCCAATTTTCCAGTACTTCCTCGCCGTTTAGGAGCAGGTACCAGTCCCGTATCTAATGGAGGGGTACAAAATGTAGACAATAAGCAATTGGTGAAAGACAAAAACTAAGTCCTTCTCGAACGGAAATAAAAAAGGAGCATTCAAAACGAATGCTCCTTTTTTATTTCCGGACTAGACAGACAAGACAAGGAGAGAATAAGATAGCTGGAGGAAGTGTCATTTATTCAAAATGATCTTTTAGAAAAATACGGTTTAAGGCCCTAAAACTTAAAGATGCGCTTAAATTTGTATTCCAATGAAAAAAGCGATTGCTAAACGATGGAAAATTTTGTTGTTGCTAGCCATACCTCTATTGAGTATGGCAATGCACTGGCGAGTATTTCCTTTAGAACTCATAAGTATCCATACTTGGCGGCAAACCCAAACGCAATCCAATATTGATAATTTCTACGAAGAAGATTTTAATATTCTCAATCCCAGAACCAATAATCGAGGCAATGGCGATGGAATTTTTAGAATGGAATTTCCATTGATGCAATGGCTGATCGCAGGGACTTATAAAGTTTTTGGACAACATTTGATCCTCAGTCGTATCGCCAATTTCATCTTTGGATTAGGGGCAACACTTGGAATATATTTTTTGATAAAAAATTGGTCGGAAGATTCAATGACCGCATTGATTGGCGCTTGGGCATTTACATGGTCTCCTAGCTTTTTTTATTATACGGTCAATCCATTGCCCGATAATCTAGCCTTGGCTATGGGGATATGGGGACTTTCTTTTTCTTTTCGATTTCTCAAAAAAAACAACTCCAAAGACGTTTGGATCGCAGCTTTGTTTTTGAGTTTGGCCGCATTGTGCAAACTGCCTTTTATCCTTTATTATGCAGTAGCCTTCGGTTTTTTATTCTTCTCTTTTATAGACCAACCAAAGACCTTTTTTCGACAATTAAAAAAAGGCTTTCCTTTACTCTTGTCTCTTGTGCCTCCATTGCTTTGGTATGCTTGGGTGATTCCCGGTTGGCATGGAAACGGAATTGTGCAAGGTGTTTTTAGTGAAGGATTTGTTTGGAAAGATTGGATCGCCGCGCTTGGGCATAATGTCATCTCCACTTTGCCAGAATTGCTGCTCAATTATGGCTCCGTCCCTTTCTTTTTATTTGGGATTTATTTGCTTTATGCAGTTCCCAATAAAACAGCTGTTTTTACCAAACCAATTGGGCTTTGCCTAGTTGCCCTCTTGGCTTATTTTTTCTTCGAATTGCATTTGATTGGAGACATCCATGATTATTATTTATTCCCTTTCCTTCCTTTTTTATTTTTACTGGTGGCCAAAGGTGCTTTTGCTTTAGTTACACAGCAAAAAAAATCACTTCGTTATTTTGCTTTTTTCTTATTGGGAGTCCTGCCACTTTTTACCTTTGCACGGATGCAAGGACGTTGGAATACTCAAAGCCCTGGCTTTAATGTTGACCTTTTGTTGCATAAAGAACAATTGAAAAGTATGGTACCTGACACCTCTAAGTGTATTGTCGGGAATGATCTGTCTCATCATATCTTTTTCTATTATATTCACAAAAAAGGATGGGCTTTTCACGGAGACCAAATGAATGCCACCTTACTCAAAGAAAGGATAGAACAAGGCGCCGAATATTTATATACCGACAGCCGGACGATCGTGGAAGATGCAGATATGAAATTATTACTCAAAGATATGGTCGGAAATGCCGGATCAATCTATGTGTATCGTTTGAAATAATTCTATTTTACTTATATTATGGTAAGAAATGGACCTATGAAATTAGTACCAAGATTTTATTGGATTTTATGGCTAGCGACTGTGGGACTTATGGCCTGTGGCAAAGAAAAGATCACGCTCCAATGGGTGGAGCAAAATGCCAATACCACTGCTGATTTTACTTCCGTGTTTTTTCTGGATGAAAATAATGGATTTGCTACGGGAGGAGAAGTCTGGTCGCGTGCGGTAGTTGCTCAAACTTCTGATGGGGGGACGACATGGGTGACGGATAGCATTGGTCCCAAACAGGCATTGAGTATCCATTTTACCGAAGAAGATAGAGGCCATGCTGTCGGGATAGATGGTTTGTTGTATGTAAAAGAAAAAGGAAATCCCAATTGGGTCACCAAGCGATTGTCGCGTTGGGATACCCATCGTTCGGTTGCTTTTTATGGAACGGAAGGAATCATTGTGAGTGGCGGTGCTTACCAAAATGGAGTTATCCAAAGAGTCGCTTCCAATTATATAACAGAAGTCATTGATACCTTTGAAAATGAATTGAGTGCGGTCTGTTTTTCCGATGCCAATACGGCGCATATTGCTGGCTTTGGAATGGTTCTTCGATCCACAGATGCGGGACGTACTTGGGAAAAGAATCCAATTGAAGGAGACTTTTTTCGAGATGTTTGTTTCCCCTCTGCTCAGGTCGGTTACCTAGTCGGTTCTACGGGGAGTATTTTGAAAACGACGGATGCCGGATTAAACTGGGAATGGCAGAGAAGGGGAGAAGGCATTTTGGTAAATGACAAAGGATTTAAAGCTGTTCATTTTGTGGATGACCTTCGCGGCTATGTGGTGGGCAATAAAGGTTTATTTTGGCGTACGTTGGATGGTGGCGAAAATTGGGAAGTAGATCAGGATTTTCCAGCAGTAGATTTTCAGGATGTTTTTGTGATTGGTACGAATGGTTATTTGGTCGCTAAGGGCGGGCGGATTTTTAAATTTACAGATCCGCAATAATTCGATCTCTATTTTTCTTCTGATCCTTCCAGATGATTTGAACTAAAAAAGATCTTCTAAGGATTCAAAAAAGTTCCAACGTAATTTTTCCACTGCTTCCACAAACAGATATTCTTCCAATGGATATGCGGTCCAATAATTTCCAAAATCTTCACAAGTACCCACCCGTGCTCTTTCATCGCCCGACCAAGTAGAATAAATATTTTCCCAATGACTGGCTTCTCTTAAGAGGCGTGCCTGATCTTTTTGCTTGGTTTGCCAGTCGATCAATTGATATTCCAACCCTACTTCTACATCCTTCAATTGCTCAAAGGTATTGATCGTTGCACTTACTGTAATGTAAGTAGGGACTCGAACGTCCACCCAAGCAGAATCTTGCGCCGACCATTCTCTTTGTAGCGAAGAACCTTGTTCGATTTCTACATTATTAAAGCAAGCATCCGAATACATTAGGTCACCCGAAGATCGAAGTATCGGAAAGGATAGATTCAATTGATAATGCAATTCTTGGTCATCGCTTTCTTGGAGGTGGTACACTTGCCAGTCTTCTCGAAGAGGAAATTTTCTATTCCACAATAAGGTCTCAAAAAGGTCGTCTGATAATTCGGGATCATAGGAATCAAAAAGAGGGTAGAGGAGAATGTGGTGAGTTCCCAATATTCTCATCTCTTCTTGCAATGCATCCGTGCCCTGATAATCACTTATATATTCTTGAGATTTATCCAACCAGCCATATGCTTTTTGGGCAGCATAGCGATCTCCCGATCGAGCACTAGGTAAATGTTCCTGCGCTCGGGCATAATAATAGATGGCCGCTTTTTTTCGAGACTCTTTTAGAAGGGGAGTTACTGGATAAAAACTAAGCGAAGGAGTCTCTCCCATTTCTTCAAGTCGTTCTAGAATAGGAGACGCTGCTTTTTGTCGATCATTGATTCGGAGTGCAAGGTCAAAAATATCTGGCCAGTCTGCTCCCTGATTGCTTTGGCGTAGCGCATCAATGGCTTTTTGGTCGCGACCATTGAGAAAAGCAAAAGATTCTTCCAAAGTTGCTAGGTCGATTTTTTTAATCTTTCCATTTTTTAATTTTTTTAGCGATTGTTGGAAAGCTTTTTCGTAGCTGCCTTTCTCCAAAGCTTTTTGGGGCGAAGAACAGGCAAAAAAGCAGCAAATACCAAGTAATAAAAGAGTGAATCTCATTTTACAATATAAATAAAAAGGAGATCAAACGCAGCAAATAGGATAAGCATTTTCAAGGCTGAAAGATTTAAAAATCTGTTAATATAAGGTTTGAAGTGTGTCGAAAAACAAGAAAATTAGACTTCTTTTGAGGAAAATTCGTACCTTTGCACCTCGTAAACTCATGGCTATAGGCAATGGTTGTACCAAAAAACACGTTTAAGTGTTTGACAATCAGTCTTTTGTCGTTCGTTTTTACTGTCTAAATAGACAGACGTAAAAGCATTTTTTGATACGGTCGCTTATGATGATAAATGACCATCTACTTTGTTTTTTCGGGTAAAGGATGATGAAGGACGTTATTTCATAATGGCCTTCCAGAATATTTTCTCAAAAAGAGCAGAATATAATGGCCTATTACTCACAATTAAATTTTGAATATGCGTAAGAAGAATTTCAAAATGGGAGAAGG
>CAYQRA010000598.1:0-4664 GCA_964419315.1 uncultured Saprospiraceae bacterium
AAAAGAAATCCAATCATATTGAGGGCATCTAAGAGCCGATAGCCGGCAGCATAAATCCCCGCTTGATGTTTTCCATCCACCAACAATCTTTCAATCATGACAGCATCTATCCGGGTGTACAAAATCATCAGAAAAATGACCAAGGCAAAAGGAGCGCTCTCTCGGATAATCAAGCCCCAAAAGCGAGGTTGGAATTTAAGTTTAAAGTGTTCTAAGTGGGGAAAGATCAAGCTGAAAGCAACAAGGATACTGATCAGGTAAGCGATGCTTTGAGCGAGAACAAACCATTCAATTTGAAATCGATCTGCAAAAAAAGGAAGGTATAATAAAATGCTGCAAAAGATAATCATCAAGAGCTTGTCCAATGCAGAAATGATACTGTCGGTCCGATACAGCCCCAACCCGCTGATATTGGTTCGCAGATAAAAAAGAATCCCAACGAGTATTTGATTGATGGCCACCAAGAAAATCAAATAGTCGTAACGGTCTTCATAGCCCGCTACCCGACTCGCTATAAAAATGACGATTAAAAAAACAATAGCTAAAACAAACTTCAAACCCAAGACCTGTGGCAAAAAGCGATTGATCATTTTTCGATATTGAGCAATCAATCGATTATTATAATTTTGAATGCCTAAGTCATTGATGATTTGAAAGAGAAAGGTAAAATTAAAAAGCGCAAAGAAAACCCCATAAACTTCTGGCCCCACCGTATTTTGCACCTTTAGGTCAATCCAAAAGATATACAAGGGTTTGATCAGTAAATTGATACCGATGAGAAAGAGGATGTTGGTGGAAAATTCTTTTTTCATTCTTATCTAAAAAATCAAAACTAAGAACGGAAAGATAAGGCGGTAAGTGGAGATTTTAGCATTAAATGCCTTACTCATACCGTAAAGATTCGATTGGATCCAAACGAGAAGCTTTCAAGGCAGGGTAAAGTCCTGAAAGTAATCCAACAACTAGGCAAGTCAAAATACCAATAAACATCCACATCCAAGGGATAATAAAACTTCCTCCAAGAAAATAGGCAACGAGATTGCCAATGATAATTCCAAAAAGAACACCGAGTAGACCGCCCAGTTGACAAATGACCACCGCTTCGGTCAAAAACTGAGTCATGACATTATTTCGAGTGGCTCCAACGGCTTTAGAGATACCAATTTCTTTGGTTCGCTCCGTCACCGAAACCAACATGATGTTCATCAAACCAATGGCGGCTCCTAGGAGGGTAATCAGGCCAATGGCAATAGCAGAAAGTTGGAGCATGGCGGTATTTTCCCTGATGATCTCAATCAAACTATCACTCTGTCTAATGACGAAATCATTTTCTTGAGAAATTTTTAAACGGCGAATATTGCGAAATAATCCAGTTGCAATGGCCGAACCAGCATCCATATTTTCCGCACCACTTACCGCAACTACCAATTTGTAATTGCTTTTTTGGGTGCCATAATAGCGTTTGACATTGAGGAGCGGAGCAAAGACTACGCGGTCTTCATTATTGCCTTGGCTAGAACCTTTGGAAGCTAAAATACCAATCACTTTGTACTTTATATTACCGACCGAGATTGTTTGGTTCAAAGCTTTTTCTGGTTTTTCATCAAAAATCGTATTGACGATGTCCATTCCGATGATGGCTCTTGGCGCAGCGTTTTCTAATTCTGTGTCAGAAAAGCCACGACCAATCTCCAAATCAAAACCATTGATGTTCAAAAAGTTTTTATCGATTCCTGTAAAGGTGACATTAGGATTGGTCTTTTCTTCCAGATGGCCAATACTCGCTAGCCGAGTACCGCGCATAGAAGTACTCACTTTGGCAGGAAAGTCGTAGCGTTCGATAAATTCCATGGCTTGTTTGAAACTGATGGGATCTCCAGTCTTGGCTCTGCGACCATTGCGATTTCCCCTCGGACCTCCTCCTTCGTTGGCTGGTCGAATCTGAAAAGAATTGGCGCCTAAACTGGAGAGATTATCATTCAAAGAAAAAATAGCCGCATCAATGGCCGTCAAAATGCCCACCAAAGCCATGATCCCAAATGCAATAATCAGAATAGTGAGGATAGAACGCAGTAAGTTGGCTCTAACCGAGTGTAAGGCAATTTTAATATTTTCCTTCCAGTTCATAATTTTTGGCTTGGGAAGTCCTAAAGCTTTGAGAACCTACTTTGTCAGACTCCGAATATTTGAACGTGAATTTATCTTAAAAAAATGGAAATCCCTTTTTTCATCGATAAATAGTAATGCTTTTCGGATTAATCTCTATGGCAAAGCAGGGAATTATTCCGTATTTTGCTAGTAAAAATTGCATGAATCCATCTGAACTCAAAAACCTCTGTGAAAAAGCCAATCAGATAGTCCGCCAGACGGGTGCCTTTATTCAACAAGAATTGGGAAAGGTACAGGAAGCCGCGATCGAAACCAAGAGCTTGAATAGCTTGGTTAGCTATGTTGATAAAACGGCAGAAGAGCAACTGGTCGAAGGTTTGGGACAATTGCTTCCGGAGGCTACTTTTTTGACCGAAGAAGAAACGGTGGTGCAAAGCGATGGACACTATCGCTGGATCATTGATCCTTTGGATGGGACGACCAACTTTTTGCATCAACTGCCCTTCTTTTCTATTAGTGTGGCTTTGCAAGCCGCCGGAGAAACCATCATCGGAATCGTATTTGAGGTCAATCGTAAAGAGTGTTTTTATGCTTGGAAAGGGGGTGGTGCTTTTCTTAATGGGCAGCCGATTCATACCCGTGGGATTACTTCCTTGGGCGATAGTTTGATCGCTACTGGTTTTCCTTATTATGATTATTCTCGACAGGCAGGCTTCTTGCGGATATTGAGTTTTTTTATGGAAAATACCAGAGGGATTCGGCGTTTTGGTTCTGCAGCGCTGGACTTAGCTTATGTGGCTTGTGGCCGCTTTGATTTGTTTTTTGAATATAGTTTGAATGCTTGGGATGTGGCCGCTGGGGCTTTTTTGGTGCAAGAGGCAGGAGGAAAAGTCAGTGACTTTTCTGGAGCGCAGGACTATCTGTTTGGCCGCGAAATTTTTGCAGCGGCAGATGGGGTTTATGAAGCGGGCTTCGCGGTAGTGCAGCAAGAATTCAATCTTAATGAAATAAAATAATATTGGTTTTTAAAATATTCGACTTTACCTAACAATCAGTTTTGTCAACAAAAAATTAATACCCCACGATGAAAATATCTCCCTACCCCTGTTTAACCTTGTTTTTATTGATTTTTTCAGCTTTCCAAGTAAATGCCCAAAAGGTGGAATTCGAAAATTGGGAAGATCCTCAATTGAAAGTATATGTCTTAGACTGCCCAGAAGAATTAGCGCAAGAAATCGGCACTTTGCATACTTATCTAAGCAAAGAGATCACCGATCCGGCTATTTTAGTTCGCAGTTTTTTTCTTTGGATTAGCGATAATATTGAGTACGATTCGGAAGTAGCCTTGGCACTTAAGGACAGTCCTAAGGTGATGAGTATCACCCAAATTTTGAAAAAAAGAAAAGCGATTTGTACAGGATATGCGCGCTTATTTTATGAGCTATGTCAACGCTCCAATATTCCTTGTCAGATGGTAGATGGTTATACCAAAAATTTTACCAGTTCCCAAGTTGAAATGAGGCAAGCAGATCATACTTGGAATACCGTAAAACTAAATAACCAATGGCAGTTGTTGGATGTCACTTGGGCGGCAGGCATTCATCAAAACCCAACAGGCTTTCCGGGTAAAAATCTAGATCATTATTATTTAATTAGGGCTTCCAAAATGTTGGAAAATCACTTGCCAGCAGATCCTATGTGGCAACTCCTAGACTGCCCAATTAGTCTTCAGGAATTTCAAGAAGCATCAAAGCCCCAAGATTCTTTAGCGGCTCCAAAAGAACCTTGCTACGGTCTATTAGATAGTTTGAAAAATTACGAGGCACTTAGCAGTCAAGACCAGCGTATAAAATCCTTGGAACGGGCCTATGATTTTAATCCAAGTAAAGCCAATGGCATTGCATTGGGGCATGTTTTTTTGGATCAATTTATTGAAAAAGCAGAGGAGGAAGAAGCCCTACAAGCTTCTGGAGATATGGACGCTCTGCTCGAACTCTATCCAGAATTATTTGCTTTGGCCAACAGAGCAAACAAATACACCGAGCTTTACAATTGGCAAAAAGAAAATTTGGCTTACGCTTACATTAATTTCGGAGTTGCCTTATCCCGAAAATTAACGGCTGCTGCCAATGAACAAGCCAGTAAAAAAATGTTGATGGAGATGGAAAATAGCTTTGTGCAAGGGCAAAAGATACTACAAGATTTACCGACGACTACACGGGTAGAACAAGGCATTGTTTCTTGTAAAGAATACCTCGCTTATACCAGAGACAATTTAAAAACATATTGATTTTTAAACGCAAAACTTCAGCTACCCTATCTAGAGTTCAAAGTCTTACTTTCTTTAGTCTTAAGGTATCCCTTTGAAAATGGAGATTTAGGACTTCTCTAGATATTTCCCTTTTTTCTTGTAAATGCTAGCTTAGAAATTTACTTTACAAAGTATTTAGAGAAGTTGTTTAAAAAAGCCCTCAATGATTTCTTGACAAGTCATTGACAATCAGGCTGCCCGTCCGCTATAGCGGTTCCCTCATTTAATGCATTGCCATGCATTA
>CAYQRA010000599.1:0-4658 GCA_964419315.1 uncultured Saprospiraceae bacterium
GCCGCTCCAATCGGTAGGTAAAGACTTGCCGCCAATAGACTAATGGTAGACCATTCCATCTTTTTGTACAGCCACCAATCTTTGATTTTTTTGATCGCCAAAGCAATGGTCAGGAGTAGCCAAGGCAGCGCCAAAACAGCAGCAAAGAACCCGATCGGCAAAAGAAAGGCAAGGGCAAATCCAAGGCCAGCGGGAAGCGCTAGAATTTGGACTCGGCGCGGCACATGCAATAAACGCCAGCCCATCGGAACCAACCACAAGGGAGCGGCTACTAATAAAATTTGAACGTGACTTATTTCGAAAGGAGAAAAAGGCAACATCAATAAAAAAAGGGCTACCCAGACCAATAATCCAATCGTAATAGACAGTGGCCATTGGCCTTCCTGAGATTCAAGACTTAAAATCATAGCTTTATATTTTTGTGTTTAATTTTTTTCTGATTCTTTGGTAAATCCTGAGCGTTGACTGATCTGGGAACTGTCTGAGAATGATTTTCATCAAGGGCAGAAGTGGTCAATGCTACAAATCGATTCAACGACTCTTTGACAAATTTGCGTTGATACATTCGAGCAATGGGATAACCTAATTTGGCCAGCCAAAAACGAGGTTTAGAAAAGGCTTTGATGTGATAATAAATGGCTCCGTTCGCTTCTCTTTCTATCCAAAAACACTCCTCTCCTTGCTCCACATGCCCGGGCAAAGTACCATAAGCAAAGCCATAGCGATTTTCTTCTCGCAAAACGTATACAATTCGTGCGCTATTGGTAAACCAAATCCCCCATAATCGAAATAAAACCGCTACATTCTGATTGACTTCCAAAGGCGCTTGGGTAGGTTGAATGTTGGTCCAATCTGCTGGAAATTGTTGCCAAGTATCTAGGATCGTTTTTGCCTGCGACCAAAGTTCTGCTCCCCTTCCGAGATAAATAGAGCTGTGGTCATGATCGTAATCTCTAGGAGGCTCCTGCTGAGTAGCACCAAGCTCTCGATAAGAATAATCAAGTCCGCTTTCTATGTTTAGAAATCGCTGGATTTGGGTCCTTGTTGGAAAAGAAATAGATATCTGCATATTCTTTTGTTTCATTTCTTTCAAAAATAATTGAAAGTTGTGGAAGTTGCAAGTTATTCTAGCAATTTTAACTTTTTTTCTGATCACCATTAAACCATTCGTGCTGAAATCGGTCAATACCTACACACCCCAAGAAACCACTCCCTGTCACTACCTAAAAACTCAATCATGGTCAACTCAATTAAATTATTCTCTCTTTACCTCAGTCTTTTCTGTTGCCTCTTCTCTTCTTCTCCGCTCCTTGCCCAAGATAACACAGAACTAGATGGCGATCATTTCAGCCTAGAAGAAGCTTTAGCACTTTTTAAGTCGGCAAGCTCTCCCGAAAACTTTGAAAGTCTCCTCAATGCTCCTGACAATACCGTTAATAATCTCGATTTGAATCAAGATGGAGCTATAGATTATATCCGCGTGGAAGATCACCAAAGTGGAAATGCCCATGCCTTGGTATTACAGGTTATGCTCAATGAAAAGGAGACGCAGGATATTGCGGTGATAGAAATGGAGCAGACTGGAAAAGAAGAAGTGACTTTGCAGATTTTGGGAGATGAAAATCTATACGGCGAACAAGTCATCATAGAACCCACTGCTATTGAAACTCAATTGTCACCAGATGGCAACGGAGGCCCATCTCTTGAGTTGAAAACCACAAGAGTGATCTTCAATGTTTGGCTGTGGCCATCTGTTCGGTGGATGTATCGACCTACTTATCAGGTATATGTTTCTCCTTATGTTTGGAATCGCTACCCCAGTTACTATAAAGTCCGCAGACCTCTAACGGTGGCGATCTTCCGAAATAGCCTTGTACCTCGTCCAAATTATAGAGTGGTCAAAACACATCGAGTCGTCCGTGCGCACAAAATTTATACGCCGCGCAGACGAACTTCAGTTATCGTTTATAAAAGGACAAATCATCGAGTGGCCGTACGATCCAATGCGCCGGTTAGAAGAACAAAAGCAAGCAATACCAGAGTGCTTCGCAAAACTAATAATGGGACGAGCGTAGTGGGTAAGAAAAAAGCAACTGCGGTAAGAGCGCAGAAGAAAAATAGAAAAACCAAAGTGGTTCGTCGCAGATAAATCATTTCCCCTAAGAAATTCCAATCTAGGCCTGGGAAGACGAAGTCTTCTTGGGCTTTTTTTATTGAACATAAAAAGTAAGATGCTTGTGGCTTCACAAACGACTGCGCAATAAACCAAAATCCATTTAGCGCAATAATTTCAGGAACCGCCAACTTGAAAGCTTCCCTTAACTAAGGGATAGTAGTTCTCGCCTTTTTTGATACCCAGAAAGATTAGGTTTTAACCCAAAAAACAAGTAAGTTTAATCACAAAATATATTGTTATAACACCATACAACAAAACCACTTCCTTTGTAAGGATGCTACTGACTTTCGTTGAGGAGCTATTACAAAAAAGGATCACTCGGTTTTAGGTTCAAAAAATAATTGCTTTCTTGAAAACATTAACCCTTTTCATTTCATTAATTTTCTGCTTGTTTCCTTTTTCTCAAATGCAAGCACAGAAAGATACCTCCTTGGTCAATCAACAAGTCCGGATCAAGATGTTTGGTGGAAAAAAGTACCATGGCTTACTGCTTCAGAAGGATGACAGCATTGCGGTGTTGAAATCGGCGAATGGAGAATTTAGTTTGAATTCGGCGAATATCAGACGGATCAAAAAGTTTGCTTTTGGAGAAAAATTTTGGTATTCCAATCCACATAACACCCATTACTTTGTGGCTCCCTCTGCGATTCCAATGCAAAAAGGAAAAGTTTATTATCATAATTATTTATTATCAACAAATGCGGTTCAAGTTGGTATAAGCAAATACGTCTCTATTGGCACTGCCTTTGAGGTGATAAGCTTCCTAGAGTACCCACCCGAAACCATATGGTCACTGAATATCAAAGTAGGACTCCAGCCAGCCAAGATGCTCCATCTTGGTGGAGGGGCAGTATGGGTTAGGGCGCATACTTTTACCACTTACTTTGTGGCCACCTTAGGAACCAAAGAATCTAACGCCTCCATAGGAATCAACTATAATCATAAGGATACTGATTATATAGGCGATAAAGGATTTTCGGCTTCTCTTTCTGCCGTTCATCGGCTTAGCAATAAGATTAGTCTGATGATTGAAAACAACGTATATATCAATAGGGGACTTCCTGTGTCCATTGGGATTTATGGCATACAGTTGCACTTCAAAAGGAATAACTTTCGCTTTGCTTATAGTTTTTCAAATCCTGAAAATGACTTCTCGGATAATCGCTTACTTCCTTTTGTGGGATATTCCCGTATGCTTTAATCAAACATTTTAAAGTCAAAAAAACTTACAACTCTTGAAAATATTTCCATTTACCATAATCCTCCCTTTTCTATTTTCCTTCTTCGCGGTGCAAGCGCAGTCCGATACGCTTTTGCTTAATCAAAAAGTAATGATTACAATGGTCAATGGAGAGTATCATGAAGGACTATTACTGGAGAGTAATGATCAATTTATCACCATAGAAAATTCGAACGGAAAATTTAAACTTCTTTCTAAAAAAGTAAAAAAAATAAAAGCAAATGATTATCTAGGAATGTATCAATATGCCAACAGACATGACACTCGTTATTTCATCGCTCCTTCCGCTATTCCTTTAGAAAAAGGCAAAGGCATTTACAGTAATTTCTTCCTTATAGGGAATGCCGTGAACTACGGAATCAGCGACAATATTTCAATTGGAGTGGCCACCGAATTAGTCAATACACTTGTCAGTTTTTATCCACTCTGGAGCCTAAATGCTAAAGCCGGATTTTGGGTATCGGATAATATCCACTTGGGAGGAGGATTTTCCTTGACCAACCAATCTGCCCTAATAGAAACTTTTTCAGGAGAGAAGAATGAGCTTATTGCTTTTCTGCCCTACTCGGTCATTACTCTAGGACATTCTGAATCAAGTGTTTCCCTTGGTTTTAGTTATAATGTTTCTAAAAATTTTGATCCTTTCCTGGGTTTTGATTCTTTTAACTGGGATAAAATAGATCAAAGAGGACCAATTTTATCCATCTCTGGCACCCAACGTTTAAGTAATAAAGCTAGCGTTATGAGTGAACATAACTTTGGCTACCTAGCTGGAGAATTTAAATATGTTGGAATACATGGAATGCAGGCGCATTATAAAAGAAATAATTGTCGCTTGGGTTTATTATTCATTGGCAACTTTTCGAGTTTACCCTTATTAGCCCCATTTTTGGGATATGCTATCATGTTTTAATAATCAGCAGCCAAAACAAAAACCAAACCTGCTCCCACTTTTTTATTGAAGTAGTTTAATAAATCCTCTAATACTAAAAATTTTAAAATCCCTTGTTCTAAAATCCTCTCGAAAATCGGTATCTTTTCCATTCAATTAAAATGCTTGAATAATATGAGTACCAGAGTAAAAAATCAATTTGATTTAAATGGCAAAGTAGCCATCGTCAGTGGTGCCTCCAAAGGAATTGGAGAATCTATTGCTAGAGGTTTGGCCGAACATGGCGCTAAAGTCGTGATCAGTAGCCGCAAACAAGAAGCCGTAGACGCTGTCGCGGAAGGCTTCCGCAA
>CAYQRA010000600.1:0-4657 GCA_964419315.1 uncultured Saprospiraceae bacterium
TTTCTATTATTTTGTCTCGCAGCATAAGAAGCACTCGTGTAGCGTTCCCAAATATGGTTGCCCTGAGGAACATTAGTTGACTTATAACTATTGGCATAAAAGAGTCCATTCGTTTGGACTCTTCTCCCAGCGCCTGCATTTAGCATAATATCTGAGTCCGTTGAGTGAATCAAAAGTTGCCCGTTGGTCGCTACGCCGACATCTGCTTTTTTACCACCCGCAATCTCCGCTGGATAAAATGCTAATTGGGCATTTGTTTCGCCAACTAACTGAAGTGATTCTCCCTCCTTATTTACTTGGACACTTCCATTCGTCATGGCATTTCCATTTGTCGTTGTATTTCCTTCTATCGTTGCCGTACCATTTGAAGTATTCAACGTGATATTATTTCCTGCAATTTTTGTTGCTCCGATTGGATTAGATAAAATCAAGTCATCACCATTCGAAGCATCAAAACCTAAAGTCGCACTGCCGGATGTTTTAGTAAAAACGATATTGGCTTCCTCGGTTCCTTCAATCGTCAATTGCTCATCAGCAATTGCTTGGATTCGACCATTTGAAAAAGCATACGCTTTATCCGTTCCTCCGGCATCGAATGTCAGTCCATCGGCGGTCGTCGTAATTCTAGCAGTATTATTCGCATCTTCGAGCGCTTCCAATCCTAATATTCCGTTTCCTCTTTGCACGGTTAGTTTATGTTGAGGATCATCAGCACCAACGCCGACATTTCCTGAATTGGGAAAAATATTATCGTCACCAATCAAAGAAAGTGCATAAGGAGCGGAGGTAAGTCTGGCTCTTGGATTTAATTCAATTCCGCCCTCGACGGTCACTCCCAAAAAGTAAGTTTCATCGAAAGGAACATCCAAAGCGGTAGCTCCACTACCGAGGATCACACTATAAATTCCACCTTTGACTTCGACATTTTCTATCGTTTCTTCCCAGATGGGATTGCCCGTATTGGGTTGGGTGTACAACTTAAAAGTAATTTCATAATCTGCATCCTCTACGGCGTCACCTTCGGCAGATCGAAGGATTCCTTGAATACTGAGGTTGGAGGTTTGGGCTTGTATTTTTATTGTTGAAAAAACACCAAACAGGAGGACAATGGTGGTTAGAACTTTATACATAATTGTTTATTTAGTTTAATTTTTGGAAAAATCATCTCTGCTCAAAAATGGAGGGGGAACCCTTTTGAGAAATATTTTATTAGTATATTTTTAGTTGGAAAATGACTTATTTTCTGCCGGTCATTTGAAGGTTTTGCTCCAAGGATTCAACCTTAGCACTTAGTGTTTTTAAAAGGTCGTTGGTCTGGGTGGCCTTGGATTTAAGTTGGGCATTTTCTTTTTTAAGTGCTTCCACTTCACGAGCAAGTTGTTGCGTGGCGGAGACGTTGAGAGTGAAGACTTTATCGTATTCGACCCTATGAAAATCATCTATTTCTTTTCCATAGACAAACACTTTCTCTTTCACTCCAATTTTTTCTGAGTAAATAGCAAATGAGAACTCATCTTTAATACTTTGAACTTTAGTACTTTCTTCTCCCTCTTCTACGAAAATCTTGACCATATCATTCGTCTTTAATCCATGAGGTTTTGCCAAAGTGATGATTAGATGATTGTCATTCGAAGTTACTTTTGATGCCATCGTATAGATGCTAGGAACATAGTCTTTTTCCAACCTTATTGCTTCTGGAAAAATAGATTTAACCTGCTGGGCTATAAATCCTTTTGTCATTTCATTCCCTCTTCTCACTCCGTCAATATGCCGATAGTCGGTTACTTCAATTTTATTGAGTATTTCCAAATCTTTAAGCCCATTGCTTAATACAAAATCCTTTTTGATTCTTCTATCAGAACCCACCCATAAATGATTAGTTACAATATCCCCAGTAACTCTTAAGCCCACATAACGATCATCAGTAGAATAGTTTGTATAATTGCTGGCAGTACCTCTTAAATATCGACTTCCAACCGATTGATAATCTCTTCCAGTAATATTGACATAACTGTTCATATAGATTTTTCCATCATCGGTATTAATATGAATATTCCCATTTGGAGCTTCATTCACTATCTCCATATTCTTTGGGGCAGCTGAATTTTTATGACCAATATATCCTTTACGCCCTCCACTTATTCCTTGTGGATAAAAAGACACAAAACTGGAATCTGTTCCTATGATTTGTAAGGTTTCTCCATTACTATTCATTCCCACAGGGGCATTGGTAGGACTCAAAGTGATTCCACCTACTGAATTTGTTAACATCAAATCATCTCCATTCATAGCATCAAAACCAAAAGTTGCATTACCTGATGATTTGGAAAAAACAAGTTGGGCAGTATCAGTACCTTCAATGATCAATTGCTCATCAGCAATTGCATCAATTCGCCCATTACTGAATGAATAAATTTTATCCGTTCCCCCTGCATCGAAGGCCATTCCGTCTTCAGTTGTCGTAATGGTAGTAGTATTGTTAGCATCTTCGACTACCTCCAATCCTAATATTCCGTCACCTCTTTGTACCGTCAACTTATTTTGCGGATTATCAGCCCCTACGCCTACGTTTCCAGAGTTGGGAAAAACATTATCACTTCCGATCAATGAAAGTGCATAAGGAGAAGAGGTCAAGGCAGCACGGGGAATCAATTCCGTTCCTCCTTCGACCGAAACGCCCAAGTAATATTGTTCTGTAAAAGATGCATCCAAGGGAGTAGCTCCATCACCGAGTATGACGCTATAGACACCACCTTCTACATCGACCTGTGATTTTTCTTCCATCCATATTTGCGTACCATTGGTGGGAGAATTCCAAAGTCGAAAGGTGATATCATATTGGCCATTTTCTACGGCCGTTCCATTGGCGTTTCGGAGTACACCTTGGATGCTGAGTTGGGAATTATTTTGACCAAATAGGCTGGTCATCATGGCCATGATGGCACATGTAAAAATTAGTCTTTCAATCATTTTCATTTTTTTTAAGTTTAGCAATGGTCAAATAATAACTTCCCGATTTATGGCTGTTACTTTTGAGTCATTACTTAAAAACTACTATAAGACAATTGAAAGAATCGTTTTAAGCGTAGATATTTTTCAAGAATAGAAGGCCAAGATTAATACCAAAACATATAAGAGAAATAGACCATTTTAGCAAAAACAAAGGGGAATGACACAATATTATAGAGATGTGATACAATAGTGTAGAGTCTTGATAGGCAATTGTAGGCAATTGATACAATTTTTTATAAAGTAAATCTGAATAAAAAAGATTTTACATAGTTACTTTCATTACTATAACACTATCACTATATTAAGTTGTCAAAAGTGCTGAGATAACTATAAGCGCTAATCACTGTGCGAATTTTCACTGCCGCAAAAGCTGCTGGAGCGCCTTTAAGTTTACAAAGGGAGGAGGTAGCATATCCGTTTTACTCCTGAAAAGAAATCAATAGGCTGAAATTCTTCTAAAAGATACGGGTACGGGAATTCCGGTGGATAAGCTGCCCTTTATTTTCGATTGCTTTTATCAAGAGGATGCTTCCAAAACGCGTTCTTTTGAAGGAGCTGGAAAAAGCCTATTTATTCTAAAAATAGGCTTGATGAGACATTAGTGTAGCGTTTTGAGACTATTTTATAGGCTGAAAATAGCCTACGATCCAACCTTGAGCTAATTAGTATCGTAAAATTTGTTTACAGAAGTTGTTTTAATTACAGAATAATCATATATTCATTTTTTAATATTTGAAAACATGACACAAGCCCCGATACAAAAAGCAATCTTAGTTTTTCTCTGCTTATTTTCTTTTCACTCCTTAGCTGGGCAAGCGTATATTTCTGACCTGTCGCACTTTACGGTTGATCATGGATTGTCCCACAATCAAATCAACTGGATATTCAAAGATCAACGCGGAATGATCTGGATTGGTGCCTTCAATGGTATCAATCGCTACGATGGGCAGGAATTTAGTTATGTGGCAAATGCCAATTTCGCTTTCGCAAAAAATACAGATATTATTGAGGATGAAGCGGCTGACTTGTGGCTCAGCTATCCTGAATCGGAAACTGATTATCGGTTGATATTTTTTAATACGCTGACAAAAAAGTTGAAAACTTTTGAAGAGAAATTTGGTCCAAATCCGCCATTCAAAAATGAGGATTTTAAAACAAAAAAAAGATTACCTGATAACTCAATAGAAGTTGAGTTAGATTCTAACAAAAAAATTACGCTTCCATTCAAATCAGTTCCTACTCCTGCAGAAAAAGCCAAGCAAAGAAACTGGCAAATTGAGATAACTCATGGAAAATTTCTCTTCTATGATAAAGATCAACCCGAAAAAACCATTCTCATTGATGATAATCATCAGATCACTATATCAGATCATACGGCTTTGCTAAAAGATGGCAATACTTTTTGGTTGGGTAGTATTAATGGCGTGTATAAAGTCCAGCTAAAATCTAATTTATTTAAAAAGGCTTTACATATTGTTCCTGATTCTTACGCTACCTGTAGAGGTATTACGGAGGATAAAAATGGTGACATCTATGTGGTTAAACATGGCGATGTTTTTAATTTAAAAACGGAAACGCCCATTGGAAATAAGAAAATTAATAAGGCTATTTATGATGCTTTTATTGATAAGGAGGAAAAACTGTG
>CAYQRA010000601.1:0-4656 GCA_964419315.1 uncultured Saprospiraceae bacterium
TCGGCTTACAAGGCTATTTTCTAGATGGCAATCAAAACATCATTGATTCTTTATTCTTGGAAACCACACCAGTGATCGCTTCTGCTCCTATAGATATCGCAAGTGGTGAAGTGACCGGCATGGAACAATTGATCCATTTTATTGCGGTCGATGGAGATCGTTTTAAACGCCTACGCCAATCAAAACAATTAGTCTTGTCGACTTTCTTTTCCTCTTATGATAATGGGGAAGTCCCCGTCAAAATTTTTAATACCCAAGGAGTCGAAGTCCGCATGGGAATGAAAGTAGAATTGGAACGGTAATCTTGATTTTTTTTACAGTCTGATAAGGCCATTGCTCGTCGTTTTAAACTCCCTTTATGTTTAAATATTTTTTCTCGCTTAGTTGTTTTTTTACCTTGCTTTTTCCATTGCAGGCACAACAAGAATTAGGAACTCATTTTATGAATGATATCTGGCAGTCCGGTTTGACGAATCCTGCTTTGGTATCGGATAAAAAAATAGAAGTAGCTTTACCCGGTCTATACATCAACGCGGCAGCTAGTGGATTGAAGTTTGGAGAATTGGTACAAACCGATGCAAGTGGGGTCAATCGAATTAATATTGAGGAGGTATTGGCTTCCTTGGAAGAGGATAATTTTATTCAAGCAAACCTTGAAATAGAAACCATTCGTTTTGCCATTCGATTGAAAAAATTACAACTCAGTTTTCACCATGGCGTACGTCTCCATTCCGCGGTTAATTACCCCAAAGGTTTAGCAGAATTTATCTTTTTAGGGAATGGTGGATTCGTTGGTCAAACGTTAGAATTGGGCCCTGATATTCAATTGACTGCCTATAATGAATTTGCCCTAGGAGCGGCTCAGAAATTTGGAAAATTAGGGGTCGGTCTGCGCTTAAAATATCTGACGGGTATTGGTAATGCCTCGACTCAAAAGCGTAAAGTGGACCTTACTACGGATGAAGATATTTACCAGTTGAGTCTGGACACAGATATTTTATTAAATACTTCTTCTTATTTTAAGATCAATGACCTGACGAGTTTTGATTTCGACTTGGGCGTCAATAATTTTTCCAGTAATGATCTGTTTACCCAAAATTCCGGCTTCGCCCTTGATCTAGGATTGACCTACCAGCTCTCCGAAAAATTACTCTTGGCAGCGAGTGTCAAAGACTTAGGAAGCATCAACTGGAAAGAAAATGTGACTAACTATCAAAGCGAAAAAACAATTGCTTATGATGGGGTGATGCTCGATAGTGTTTTTCAAAATTCCAATGTCCCATTGGAAGGAACTTTAGATTCTTTAAAAGGAGTGATTGCTTTTACTGAAACCAGTGAGAATTATTCCACCACACTACCACTAAAAACCTATTGGAGTGTCAGCTATAAACTCAATGCTGCTTGGACGCTAGGCGGTTTAGTTCATACGTCTACGTTCAATGGCAATACTGATTTTGCTTTTGCTTTAAGTGGTCGTGCTCAGGTGAGCAAATTATTGTCGGTCGGTGCCAGCTACGCCATTCGCAATCAACGCTACGACAATCTTGGACTCAATGTCGTACTCCACCTCGGTCCCGCAGCAATCTTTGCCATGACCGATAATGTACTGTCTGCGGTTCAACCCGAAAAGAGTCAAAGTTTTAATTTGCGAACAGGATTGAATCTGGCTTTTTAAACAAAAAATATTAGAACAAAGTGAAGCGCGTGTACCAATCTATGTGCAGGGTTTCTTCTGTCCATCCTTCTCTGAGAAAATTTTAAATACATGAAAGTATTTCACTATTGTTTTCTTAGTTGCTTTCTATTGCTTTCCTTTTCCATCTTTGCCCAAGACTTGAATAAGAAAAAAGAGTACGCCTTTTTAGAGCAATTTATACCAAGTGATTATGGCTGTGCTTTGGATATTTATGATCCCAAAACCCACATCACCTTTTTAGGAGATTCTTTATGGCAAAACCCTTATGCGCTCGATTTTTTGCAGGAGCGAGTAAATAGCAATGACCTTTTTGCAGTCCTAGAAACTTTCCCCGCTTTGGTGAAATTGAAACGCTATGATCTGATAGAACCCTATTTGTACAGCGATTATGAGCGGGTATTATTGCGCGCCATTAAAGCATTGGGTACCTCCGGCGAGTCTAAGTTATTAACGGTATTGATTAATCGTCTCCACGATCCTTTTCCAAGGGAATATAAATCGCTTGTTGTTTTTCCAGAGACAGAGGAAGTGAAAAAACGTCCTGCTTTTGATCGATCAGATGTGCCGAGAGCAGCCATATTTCAGCAATTGCAACTTTATGCGAGTCTAGAGCATTTGCCCGCTTTGGAAAAATTGTTGATCCAACAAAATCAAAAAACCGATTGGACAATCCATCGTTTACAAGATTTAGAAAGACTGATAGCTTTTTTACAAGACTACCAAAAAGTACAAGGCCAACCTTATGCCTTTTATCAAAAACTTTTAGCCTCCAAAAACGGAAAAGAACAAACTTGGGCTTACCATAAAATACAACTTTCTCAGAACCTCGAATTTTTACCTTTGATCAGGGATTTTGTAGAAAGGAAGATAGCTTTACGAGAACACTTATCGGACAGAGAGAGATACTATATGCTGATGAAAAGGAAGAAATGTGGAGAGTTCGTCTGGTCAGAAGAAGAGCAAAATCTTATTCGAAGGGTTGAAGCTGATTTGGAAGAAATCCGCCAAGCACGAAAGACCCATATTGCAAAAGTTCGAGCAGAAATCTATGCGGAATAATTCGCCTAAAAAACTCAATGCTAGGACTTGCAAATGATTTGGTTTGTACGTCACGATTTCCATTTACAAATAATTTCGACATTTGTAATTTTCCATTCCGTATAACAAAAAAAGAGATAATACTTTATTAAAGCATTATCTCCTTTGGTTTTTAGTTTTATTCAAAAACTTACTTTAAGCTATTTTTTGAATGATCTAACTATTAAAAGCACCATCGGTCCAAAGTGATATTGTCATGTCTGTTCTTAACTCTGTGAATCCAAAAGTTAAAAGCAGCACTCATGATTGGAGGAGCATTAAACATAGAGAAACCAGAGATTAATCGTTGGTTATAGCTGTAGTTAGAAGTCGGGTTAGGTGGGTAGTGGTGATATTGACGGTCAGGATTACTAGTACTTCCGTTGATCGTAGCACAAACGCTATAGTGTTGGAAATAATCCATCCAAGTAGAGTAACTTCTCCATTTTCCTCTCCAGTTTTTCTTCTCTGATTTTCCTTTGAATTTAGCATCTACAAAATAATCCCAGCCACCGCCGTTCAAAAACCCTCTAGGAGAAGCAGTAAAAATTAAACGGATTTCAGAAACTACTTTTTTACTACCTGATTGTTGTTGTCCATCATAAGAAGTACCACAAGTTCCTGATCTTTCCATAGCAGCAGTCTCGTCAACAGAGCTTACTTCATCAAGGATATAAGGGATAGCAAAGATGCCAAGCTCTTCATCAGAAGTAAGGGTGCTTAATGCTGTTTGTAATTTGCTTTCTTCTTTTCCCAATACAACGAGTTGATGAGTTTCTGTAAACATATGTAGGTTCTCACCGATCATTACTTTTCCTTCGTTATTTAAAAGGTAAGCCATCTGGATATGAGCAACTGGTAAAATAATCTCATCCAATTCAGGATCATCAGACATGTTAATGCCAGGGTGATTTTGCATAAATTGATTATAAGCTTCCTCGCTGTCCACAGTCTCAAATTCGTTCATTGCATTTTGGTATTTCAAACCCATTGACTGAAAGCCAATAGCTTCCTGCCAATTAGCAATTGCTTCGTGGGTGTAAAATCCGTCTTCTGTTGTTGATAATTTTTCAAGAGCATCTTTGTAAGCGTCGAATGATTCAAAAGCTAATAGACCATCTTCTACGGATACGTTGATGTGGAGGTCTTCGATTGCCGTAGAGGATGTGACCTCGGCAGTCTCTTTAGTTGGTTCTACTACCGCATCCTTACTACAGGATACGATTGATGTTACTAGTAAGCATAGACTTAAAAAATGAATTAAATTTTTCATGTTGTTAAAAAGATTTAAAAAGGAAATAAAAGTATCAATACAAATGTAGGACAAGTCCATTTCCCCTTTTTTTCCTAATTAAGCGCAAAAGAGACGGAATTGGAATTAATCGGAAATTTTCGGAACCCCCAGTTTTTCGTAGATCAATTTTTGGTCTTTTGGGGAAATCAATCCTGAATCAATTTGAAGTTCTTTCCGACAAAACCACTTCTTCAATGTTTTTGTGCTCACTCCATATTCTCTCGCAATTTGTTGTCTTGTCTTAGCAATAAAACTCATGTCTTTATTTTTTAGATTAAAAAAAAATTAAATTTCTGGTTCCTTCGAGAAAGCTACTTCCCGAAAGAGCAAAGAGATTCCATCCTTTTTGGATTTCATCAGATCCGGTAATTATTCTGGAATAAAAAAGAGGGTTTTGTAGTGCTTAAAAAATAACATTCCGATTTTACTTTTGACAGGAAGTGACCAAAGTGAGAAATCAAAGATTTACGAGCAGTTTCAATACGAACAAATTAGGACAAAAGTGGAATGTTATTTTTAGCCTTACTCAATAGTATATGTACCTAAATGGAAAAAAGGTAATGGAAATTCTGATAGATTTTGAAAAAAA
>CAYQRA010000602.1:0-4646 GCA_964419315.1 uncultured Saprospiraceae bacterium
TTTGTTCTTCTTTTTGGTTGACTCACACACGGGATTTGTCAGAGAACCAAAAATATAAATATGAAAACCCCTACTATTCTATTTATCCTAAGTTTATTGTTTTTGGGGCTAGCATGTAAAAAAGATGCTTGTCCAAATTGTGAAATGGAACCTCAGGTTGGTCCTTGCAATGCAGCATTTGTTAGGTATTACTTTGATCAAGAGGAGGGGAAGTGTAAGGAGTTTAGTTGGGGAGGATGTGGAACTGTACCATTTGAGACATTGGAAGAATGTGAAGAATGTGGATGTAAAAATTAATGGAATAGAATTCATTTTAAAGATCCAATCGCTCCAATCTGCACTTTCCACAAGTCTGCATAAATTCCAGCAAGGCTCAATAATTCTTGATGCTTTCCCCGCTCCGCGATTTTCCCATCTTTCAATACGATAATCTGATCCGCATGGCGAATAGTAGACAAACGGTGAGCAATGACAATCGCTGTTTTTCCTGTAGTCAATTGCCCAAGGTTTTGTTGAATGGCTCTTTCCGTTTCGGTATCGACGGCACTCGTGGCTTCATCGAGAATTAAAATAGGAGCATCTTTTAAGATCGCGCGAGCAATGCTCAAGCGTTGTCTTTGGCCACCGGATAATTTGATGCCGCGCTCCCCAATGAGCGATTGATAGCCGTCTGGCAATTGAGCAATAAAATCATGCAATTCTGCTTTTTTGGCCGCTTCGATTATTTCTTCTTGTGGACAATCCCCCAAGCCATAAGCGATATTTTCGGCGATACTTCCGTGAAATAAATAAACCTCCTGACTCACCATCGCAATCTGACGGCGCAAGCGATATTTATCAAGCTGTCGAATATCCATTCCATCCAACCTAACGGCACCTGACTTTACATCATAAAGGCGCAAGAGCAATTTGATCAAAGTCGTTTTTCCTGCTCCAGTTGGTCCGGCAATCCCAACCATTTGTCCGGCCTTGATATCGAGGTTGATGTGGTCGAGAATGACTTGCTCCGTTTGGTAAAAAAAAGTAAGGTCTTGCAATTGAATATCTCCTTGGAGCTTTTGAAAATCAGTAGGAGTAGAAGGGTTAGGAATCTGATTGGGAGTATCCAATAAACCAAAAATTCGGCGAGCAGAAGCCTTTGCTCTTTCATATTCATTAAACACAAAACCAAGCCGCGTTACTGGCCAAAGCAAACGTTGAATCATCATCGCAAAAAAGGCCAAACCACCAACGGTAAATCCATTTAAATCATGGATCACCCAATAAGCACCAATCATCAGCGTAGCTGCAAAACCAAGGGTAATAAGAATTCGAATCAATGGGGTATAAAGCGCATTCCAACGGATGGCTTTATAATTGGCGCTACGATAATCCGCAGAACTTTTTGCCACTCGGGATTTTTCAAAACCTTCCGCCGTAAAACTTTTGATGACTTGGATGCCAGAGATATTATTTTCCAATCGACTACTCAATGCGCCCACGGTTTCTCTTACCTCTTGGTAATGTGGAGATATTTTTCGCTGATAATAAAAACTACCCAAAACGATAAAGGGGATCGGCAGCATCCCAATAATTCCCAAGGATAAAGATACGGCACAAAGCGACCAGCCTGCAAAAATAACCAAGGTGACCATTTGCACCATGGCATTAAAACTATCATTTAGGAAACGCTCCAATTGATTGATGTCATCATTGAGCATGGCCATTAAATTGCCGGTTCTCTGCTCTTCAAAATAAGCGATTTCTCTACTTTGCAATTGCGCATAAGCTGCCATCCGCAAGTCGTGTTGAACTTCCTGAGCGAGCTCCATAAATCCTCGTTTAAAAAGCCATTCAAAAAAACTTTCTAAACTAAAGATAAGCACCGTCAAAAAGGTCAAGAATAGAATAATCGGCCAAAGCCCTTCTAGTCCAGTCCAATTGCTAATCCAATTTGGAATATTGCCACTCACCGAATCGATCATCCAAGCCGTCAAAAAGGGGGGCATCAAGTCAAGAAATTTGTTGATAACACTGTAGGTGATAGAAGACCATAGCTTTCCTTTGTAGCGATCTAGGTAACGGAATAAGCGCCGCATGGGTTGAGGAACTTCTACCGAGAGGGTACTTTGCACTTTGGCCATTTATTATTTTTTTAAAGAGTCCGAAATGGAAATTGAAGGTACAGAAAAGTTAATTACCTTTGTGGAAATTAATAGCATACAAAAATTAATCTTCTATGATTTCTATAGAAAAGCGTTCTATCATTGAAACTGATTTTTCTTTTCCGGGGCAATCGAATTTTTATCGCGGTAAAGTTCGCGATGTTTATACGGTCGGAGAAAAATTAGTGATGGTAGCTTCTGATCGAATTTCTTCCTTTGATCATGTACTCCCTCGTCCGATTCCTTATAAAGGACAAGTCCTTAATCAGATTGCGGGTTATTTTTTGGACGCCACCAAAGATATTGTACCCAATTGGGTTTTAGCTGCGCCAGATCCAAATATTACAGTAGGCCACGCCTGCGAACCTTTTAAGATTGAAATGGTGATTCGTGGATACTTAGTGGGGCATGCTTGGCGCGAGTATAAAGCTGGACGACGTAGTATTTGTGGGGAAGCGGTACCAGAGGGAATGAAAGAGGCAGATCGTTTTCCTACGGCGATCATTACGCCAGCGACTAAAGCTGAAGAAGGTCACGACGAAGATATTTCTAAAAAAGAAATTATTGAGCAGGGGATTGTCAGCGCCGCACACTATGAATTATTAGAAAAATATACTCATGCACTGTATCAAAGAGGAACGGAAATGGCTGCAGAGCGAGGATTGATTTTAGTGGATACGAAATATGAGTTTGGTTTAAAAGATGGAAAGATTTATCTCATCGATGAAATCCATACACCAGATAGTTCTCGTTATTTTTATAAAGAAGGCTACGAAGAAAGACAAGCGAGTGGCGAGCGCCAAAAGCAATTGTCCAAAGAGTTTGTTCGCGAGTGGTTGATGGAACATGGCTTTCAAGGGAAAGAAGGGCAGATGATGCCGACGATGCCAGATGCTTTTGTAGAGCAGGTATCGGAACGGTATATCGAACTGTATGAGACCATTACTGGAAAGGCTTTTGAAAAAGCAGATATTGCAAATGTGGTGGAGCGGATCGAAAAGAATGTTTTGGCTTATTTGCAAGCTTAAGTGCCGGCTAAGTCTTTTTTAATAGAAACAAAAACGCCTTACTTTGATTTAGGCGAAACGCACCAAAGTAAGTTTGGGGCTAAGCCTAACAGGTGCATCAAATTAATTTTTGTCAGAGAACCATTTTTGTTATACGTAAAATCCTGATTTCGTTTTTTACAGAGCCGGAACTGTATCCCTTTAATAAATCTCCTGTAATTTTTTCTACAAACAGAGTCAGTTCTATCGGACTTTGAACAATAAAGCCCGTAGGGCTGACTCTGTTTATTGCCATTTAAACCTCGTTGACAAAATCGGTGAGGTATTGATAATGTTTTCCCAAGCCGCCATCAATTGCTACACTCGCTCTTTCGATTACGCCACTCTCTTCCATCTGAATCAACTCTTCTATAATGTGCTCCATGAATTGTTCGCCAAAAGATTGAGAAGCATCCCGCGGCAATTCATTAGGCAAATTGTCAATGGTCATCATATCGACGCTGTGATCAGAAAAAGGCGCGGTTTCTTGTTCGCTTTGTGGATCGTAGCCAAAGAAAGGGTCTGCGATGGTAGAAGCACGTAGCGTAGAAGGGATCGAAGAGACTGGCGCGATATCGCAAGTAACATCCGCGATGACCTTGATTTGAAAGTCTGCTGCTTTCATGGCTTCCTTGGAGAAAAAAGCTGGGGCTTTATTGTCCCAAAAGATACCATTGACCATGATATCCGCTACCTTAGTGTAGGGAGCAAAAATACTTTGATGTTCGCTTGGATGATCGTAAAAATATTGATTGACGAAGGTACTTCCATCTTTACGGGCGACATAATCTTTACAAGCCAATTGCGTAAATACTGCTTCAGAAAAATCCTTTTGTAAAAATTCTTCTGGTGTTACCTTACGAATACCCATATCGCTT
The DNA here is from genome assembly GCA_964419315.1 of uncultured Saprospiraceae bacterium. Lineage (GTDB taxonomy): Bacteria > Bacteroidota > Bacteroidia > Chitinophagales > Saprospiraceae > CALLVY01. The sequence continues at coordinate 4,069 of CAYQRA010000602.1, forward strand.
AACACCATAGCTGCACCGCCCGATACTCGACCGGTACCGGTTAGTACAATTTTCATCGGGGGGAGGGTAGTGTTACTATAATGTACTTTTGCCTCCGCATAATCTTTACAATCCTTCATGCGTGGCAATTGGTAAAGTCCCGTTCTTTTGCCGTAAGTCAGAATTCCATTATGTGCACCTACCATTCCTGCAAAGCGACCAAAAGCAATCAATCGCTGTCCTTTTTCATTGGTTAGCGCTTCATAGTCGATCAAATGAATATTTTTCTTCAAAATAGCTTGCAAGAGTCCACGGTTATAAACCTGCTTTTTGAAAGTGTGAGAAAAGAAGAAATAAACTTTATTGGCGATCAATTGGTCGATGGGAACTTCCTTAACCCCCATCAGAATAGGACAGTCTTCAACTTCCTCTACCAAAATCACCCCTTCTTTCTGATACTCTTCGTCCGAATAGCAACGATTGGGAGATCGTTGTACCATAACCTCAATAGGGTATTTATTCATGAGATAGGCGCACTGTTGTGGCGTTAGCGGTACTCTAGAATCGGGGGGGACTTTTCCTTCTCGGATGATTCCTAT
>CAYQRA010000603.1:0-4642 GCA_964419315.1 uncultured Saprospiraceae bacterium
CCGTACTGCTGAGGGTGACAATGTATTCGTTTTCCAATTTATTATTCGATTCAATAAATTGGTTGACAAAACTTCCATCATTGGTGAGCATGATTAAGCCTTCAGAGAATTTTTCTGATAAACCGACCGGGAAAATTCGGCTAGGGTAGTCAATGAGTTTGAGGATACTGCTAGGGTCTTTGGGGTCCGTGGTGCAAGTATAATCAGGAGGCTTATTACAGAGGAGGTAAACAAAATTTTGATTGACAGAAACGAGATGATCATCCAATTGGACTTCATCCTGAAAAGTAACTCGGTTTCCTTTTTTAGCTACCTGACCATTCACTTTTATCCGGCCTTCTTCAATCCATCGATCTGCTTCTCTGCGAGAACAGAGTCCAGCAAGACTTATAAACTTATTAAGACTAATTGATTCCGTTTTGACAGACATTATAAATTGTTTTTCGGGAATTGAGGTGAGCCTTTAGAGTTATCCTTTGAGGATGTTTGAGTTAAAAACTATTGATGCGTTTTTATCAATTGGCTAAATTTAGCTTTAAGCCAACTCCGTAAGACAAACCTTGTCCAAAAGTGCTAATCACCCTTGGTTCTACCCTTAGACTCAGGTCGTCATTTACGTTGAATTGTAATAAATGAGCATCCACAAAAGCATCAGCAGACGAGAGTGCCAAAACTGCTATCAAACCAATATAGGATTGTTCGCGACGTTTTCGGAATAAATCTCTCGTAGTCTTAAGGCGATCCGTTTGGGGATAATCAGCAGTGATAGAAGGATCTGCAACCGTAGACTCATCGTCGTCTACTCGATACAGATAGGCCGTTCTAAAACGTTTGTAATTTCGACCATTTCGACCAATGAAATAAATCATTGTTCCTACGCCAGTATACACAATGGGCACTTTCCAAAATTTCTTATTATAGACCTGACCCATGCCAGGTAGAATCAAAGAAAAAAGGGCAGCTTTTCCCGGTTTGGGATAGTTGGCTGTAAAAAATCGAAGGATGCCTTTTTTAGGTTTTTCGGCTAAGGTTTCTGAATCTTGTTTGGGGAGTACTGGATTAGTTATTGTGTCTGTCAAAAACTTAGTTTCTACTAAGCTATCGGGAATCTGCGCATGCAGAAAACCTGAAAAATTGATTAAAAAAAAGAAAAAGCACAAGTAATTTCTCATATCGGTTTTAGCGCATGTTTAAAATTTATTTCAGTGCTAAGGCACCGAAGATTCAAGAACGAAGTGAACTGAATTTAAACATACTTTTAACGAAAAGAGCCTACTTTTAGTTGCTAGGGTTGTAAGGAATCTATTCTTACTTTCTCCCTTGACAAAGAACGAATGGTTTAAATAAAAACATTTTCGCTCAGAATGCACACAATTTAGTAAAATTCTGAGAGACGAAGGTTTTTTTCTCTATTGTTCGAGCAGCTCTAATATTCTGTTGAGATCATCGGTAGAATGGAAAGGCAAAATAATTTGTCCTTTACCGCCTTTTTTTAGTTTAAATTCTACTCTAGTTCCCAATTCCTTACGGAGTTTATTCTGTACATCTTGGTAATCTGACGGCAATTGTGCTTTACCCTTTGTTGCCTTCTCTGGACTATCCTCTTGTGATCGTTTGACCATTGCTTCGGTGGCACGTACCGAGAGTCTGAGATTTTTGATATGCTGTAAAATGGATAATTGTACCGCAATGTCATCTACTTGCGCCAAAGCCATAGCATGTCCTTTGGTGATTTCCTTAGTTTGTAAGGCTTTCTTTATATCTGGAGCTAATTTGAGGAGTCTTAAGAAATTGGTAACCAAAGTTCGGCTTTTGCCAACTCTTTGGGCAAGTGATTCATGGGTTAAGCTACATTCCTCAATCAATCTTTGATAAGTATGTGCCACCTCGATCGCGTTCAATTGCTCCCTTTGGATATTCTCCACCAGCGCCATTTCCAACATCTCTTGGTCATTGGCCAAACGGATATAGGCAGGAATTTTTTCTAAACCAGCCATTTTGGAAGCTCTCAATCTTCTTTCTCCCGAAATCAATTGGTATTGGTTTTCGGCCATTCGCCTTACGGTAATGGGTTGGATCAAGCCATGAATTTTTAGAGAAGCAGATAATTCAGATAAGGCATCTGGATCGAATTCGACCCTAGGTTGGTAGGGATTTACTTCGATTAAGTCTACCGCTATTTCTGCAACAGTATTTGATAATTCTTTGACGACCTCTTCGCGGTTGTTTTGATCAAGGTTAGGGTTGATGCCGGATAATAAAGCCCCAAGGCCTTTTCCTAATTGTTTGGTTTTAACTTTTTTTGCCATTTCTTTGAATTCAGATAAATAAGTGACGGAACCAAATTACTTTGGATTTTCTCGCCTTTGCAAGCTTCGCGTATCCTAGCTGACCTTATTGGGATCAGAGGCATTTTTGGCACTACGCGGTTTGTAATCTTTGTTTTTTTCTAAAAATTCACGCGCCAAGTTGAGGAAATTAATGGTTCCTTTACTGGCGGCATCATATAATACTACTGGCGTATGCATATTGGGAGCTTCGCCCAATTTGGAGTTTCGGTGAATGATGGTGTCAAAAACCATATCCTTGAAATATTCTCTGACCTGTCGAACCACCTCATTGGCCAATCGTAGCCGTTGATCATACATCGACAATAAGATGCCTTCGATTTCAAGATCAGGGTTCAACTGCTTACGCACCAGATTTATGGTGTTCATCAATTTTCCAAGACCCTCCAAGGCAAAGAATTCACATTGAACAGGAACCAATACAGAGTCCGCAGCGGTCAGTGCATTGACCGTCACCACCCCCAAAGAAGGGAGACAATCCAAGAAAATATAATCGTAATCGTCTTTTACTTTCGCAATAATGTCTTTGATGACATATTCTCTACGCCACCGATTGACCAGTTCTACCTCAGCTCCAACTAGGTCTATATGTGAAGGAAGAATATCGAGATTGGGAGTGTCTGTACTAATAATGGCCGTTTTAGGATCGGCATCATTGACCATACAGTCGTAGAGACTGACTTTGACATCTCCTGTAAATACCCCTACACCAGAAGAAGAATTTCCTTGAGGATCTGCATCAACAAGTAAAATCTTTTTTTCTAAAATAGCCAAACAAGCTGCTAGATTAATGGCGGTAGTTGTTTTTCCTACTCCTCCTTTTTGATTGGCAATTGCCACTACTTTTCCCATGTACTTTATGTTGATCTTATGCTTAATTTCAAAACTAGCCTCTTTTGCGTTTAGAAAATATGCTTAAGATGGTTTCAAATTGTGTTTCCTGCGGATACTGATTTCGAATGGTGATTCTATTAAATACTAATAGATTCTCCGATTTTTAGTAAAATTAACTCTTTTCCCTGATCTGAAAATGCTTTTTGAGCACTTTCCTGATCTATTTTTATATACCCAAAGGTATCATAATGGCAACCAATAATATTATTACAAGCAATAAAGTCACTAGCAATAACGGCATCCTGATAGCCCATGGTGAAATTATCGCCTATGGGAAGGATGGCAAAATCTAATGCTTTGCAAGTCATGGGTATCAATTTCATATCCCAAGTCAAGGCGGTATCGCCTGCAAAATAGAAAGTCCCTTCTGTACTTTCGATCACAAAGCCACCCGGATTACCTCCAGGAGTACCGTCAGGCAAGACACTAGAGTGAACCGCATTGACATATTTTACTTTCCCAAAATCAAATTGCCAACTTCCACCAAGATTCATCGGATGTCCCTCAATGCCTTTAGCACCATACCAACTTACAATTTCATAATTAGAAATAATCTTTGCACCGGTTCTTTTGGCAATAGCTTCGGCATCAGCGACGTGATCTCGATGTCCATGAGACAACAGAATATAGTCCGCAGGAATATCCTCTAGTTTTATATCCTTGGCCAATTCATTAGGGGTGATAAAAGGGTCAAAGATTAAATGTTTTCCATTGATCGTAATGCCAAAACAAGATTGACCGTAAAAGGTGATTTGCATAATAACTTACTTGTATTTGTTTCTCATTAAACTGGAACTAGCTCTTTCGTCCAACTACTTGATAGCGTCCAATACCAAAATATTAGTTTGGCAAATTATTAGACATCAACCTTCCTTTGGTCGGTTTCTGCTAAATTACTCAAGTTTTTAGGATGGAGAAAACTAGTCTATTCCAGAGGAACGAAGATACGAAAAAGCCAGAGAAGGCTTGTGCAATTTCTAAAGATAATTAATTCTAAGTTTCGGGAAAATTAATTAAGATGATTACTTGATGGAATGGAAGTTCAGCGCAGGGCAATCTCCGATTTATCTTAGGAATCTCACTTTGGTCGGTTTTCGTCATACAACTTGAGAGGGAAGAATTATAAAATAGCTTTGATCGGATGGTGTTTTCTAATTCTTTGTGGTTCTTGGTAATCAAAGCATCAAAGAAAGGGATTTATTTTTGTCCCCAAGCTAAATTCAATATCTTGCGGGCATTTAAGAAATGTCTGTAAAGTAAATACCCAAAAAGGGCTAGGGGAGAAGAACCAAAAGATTTCCTCCTAGAAAGGGATTTGCCTTATCAAATTTGTCAAAGAACCATAAAACATAACTATGATAACGGTCTTATCTGGCACCAATCGCCCTAATAGCGAAACC
>CAYQRA010000604.1:0-4639 GCA_964419315.1 uncultured Saprospiraceae bacterium
AAGCTACGGGAATTAAAATAGCTGAAGTTATTAGGAATCAATGACTTGCAAATAAGCCATCAATTCATTTTAAAACAACTTCATAGAAATCGTTTTAGTTTTCTTCTTTAGAGCATGTTTAAATTATTTCGCGATAGCGTCAATAGTTTTACCTACTCCTATTTTCTGTTTGACCTCTCGTTATCAATTAACGATAACGAATTTCTGAGTACTGTGTTGATCGCCCTCTATTATTTGCAGATAATAAACTCCCTCCGAAAAACCAGACAAATCAACCGAAAGTTGATCCTCTAAGTTTCGAATAAGCTGGGTATGTACCAACTGATTGATGGAATTGTAAATTTTTAGCTGTCCCTTGGGCAGCTCAGTAGTGCCTAGGTCAATGGTAAATGATCCCTTATTGGGGTTGGGAAAAAGTTGAAAAGAATAGGCTAATTGTTTAGACTCTTGGACACTGCTAATTATTTGGTAATAATAAAAATTGCGATCTATATTCTCCCAGTTATTTTCATTCCATTCTTGCAGTTCATCAAATATTCGATTATTATTTTGATCGTATTCGAAGGTTTTTTGACGATAATTTCCCCAAGTCGAAGTACTGAATTCCCAGATTTCTCCTAACAAAAGTGTTCGATTATTATTCTGATCGTATTCGTAGCTTTCTTGAAAAAAATTATTCCAAGTATTGCCGCCGCCCCAGCCTTGTTCCGTATAGAGTGTTAGGTTGTTGTTTTGATCGTAGTTATAGACCTTTCGACCAAGAGTCTCAAAAACATCACTTTCCCAGATTTGTTCTGTTAAAATTGTTAGATTATTATTCTGGTCGTATTCGTAGATTTCTTGTGATAAATTCTCCCAGTCCATGCCATCCCAGTCTTGCCGTTTCTCAAGGGTTAGATTATTATTCTGATCGTATTCGTAGGTATATTGCTCATGATTTATCCAAGTAGTGCCAGCCCCCTCTTGCCATAAAAAATAGGTGCGATTATTATTCTGATCGTATTCCTCGATCCATTGAAAATTATTTTCCCAGTCCATGCCATCCCAGTCTCGCCATGCAAAAAGGGTTAGATTATTATTCTGATCGTATTCATAAGTCCATTGATTATTATTCACCCAGACACTCCCATTCCAGATTTCGTTCACCAAAAGTTTTAGACTATTATTCTGATCGTATGCAAAAGTCCATTGATTATCATCCACCCAAATACTGTCCTTCCAGATTTGTGTTTTTAGAAGTGTTTGCTTATTGTCCTGATCGTATTCGTAGGTTCTTTGAGAATCATTTACCCAGCCATTGCCATCCCAAACAAGAGACCATCTAGCGATAAGATTATTATTAGCATCGTAATAGATTTCAGTAGAATCATTCGCTATCCAATCATTAATAGTACCCTCATCATTTCTTGTCGCAATTAAGAGATCATCATCATTACTAAAGTTAGTAAAATCATGTTTCTCCCTTGGCGAAAATGGAAAGGATGGATTGGCTCCATTTTCTGTTTGCCGCAATATAACATCAGATGTTATTTGAGCGATTGATAAGGATGGAAAAAATAAAGTGGCAAGAAATAGAATTGTAAGGAGTTTTGAAGTTTTCATGATTTAGGGTTTTAGTTAGGAGTAATTTGCTTTATAGAAGGAAACAATGGTAAATCCATGCCCTACACAATATAACAAAATCCCAACGAATGTTCCTACTTAAACCTTTCTAAAAACTAACAAACCTAGCCCTAGTAGAGTCTGACTGACCCGGCAGTGGCGCCTCAACGCAGCTAGCAAATTTGCCGACCATTAATTTCGAACAAGTAATTTCGAATAGATTCTCTGAGTGTTTTTATTAAAAATGGAAATAGCGATAACTCTATTGTCGTTTAGTTGGTTGGATGGAATAATCGTTTCCCGATTAAAATCCTGCTTTAATATTCTTCTTCCCAATAGATCAGTTAAGATAACCTGCAGTTGGTGGGAGTTTTCATTTGTTGTAATTTTTAATGAGCCGTCACTATCAATATAGGCCTCCATCTCTGATTTATTTATTTGTTCAACGGAATTGACTAGGTCATCAGTTAGAATTCCAAAAAAGCGAGCCATCCAATAAGTAGAATAAAAATCAACATCAAAGGAACCAAGGGCTGTTTGCCCACCTTGAAAAGTTCCGTTTCCTGGATCGACCGCAATCCCGTGTCCCATACCGCTTATGGTGTAAGATTTAATGATGGTGTCCGTAGAGCTATTTACATAGGTATTTTCTTCTATAGCTGTATTGCCCATGAAATTTAAATCAGTATGGTCAGGTATTTGGTCTGCCTGATGAATATTTGTCCATTGAGCGATTAATCGAGCGGCATTGATAGGTTCTGTAACAGAATCATCTGTCCCCTGACAAATAAAAAGAGTCGGGTAATTGCCGGAGTAAGCAGGGAAAGCATTGCTAACTTTATCGCCCCATTCCATTGGTGGAATATCGTTATTTCCTGTTGGTGCATATAAATAGGGAACGCCAGCCCAGGTACCGCCAGCTTTAAATACATCTGGATAGGTAGCCAACATAACAGGGGTCATTGCCCCTCCGGCGGAGAGTCCACAAACAAAGTTTTTTGTAGCGTCTGTAGAGAAGTTATCATGGACATAATTTACCATTTCAATTAAGGATTTTGCTTCTCCACGATCTCTTTCATTATCGGAACTTAAAAACCAATTAAAACATCTAGTGGGATTATTGATCGCTTTTTGCTGGGCAAATATGACATAGAATCCATAACGTTCTGCAAGCACATTCCAACCCGTTTGCTCCGCAAAACTAGAGGCATTCTGCCCACATCCATGAAGCACTAAAACAAGCTCCGCCTCTACCTTTGGATTGGACGGTGCAAAGAGGAACATTTCTAAATTACCCGGATTCGTACCGAAGTCCGTTATTGGTGTCATTTGCGCCGATAAGCCAAAGCAAAGAAATGTAAAAATAAGGATTAAGGTTTTTTTGAATGCTTTCATTAGTTAACAATTATCTTGTGGTATCCTTTTTCTGAGATAATAAAATAGACTCCTTTCGTATTGAGATCAATCACTTTTTCAGTAGCGGTCATTTCGAAGGTCTGTACTACTTGCCCCAAAGTATTTACCACAATAAATGTACCCTGATTAAAAGTGATATTGGGGTCCTTTAATTTAATCGTAAATCTGCCATGGCTAGGGTTGGGATAAACTGAAAATTCAAAATTGTCCAAATGGTGTTGATCCTTATTGGTAGTTGTAAAACACCCTTGCAACTTACTATCAATTTGCGCTAACAAAGCCCAGGAATAGATGTGATAGTCTTTAGTGTGCAAGTCTCCCGCAGAAAAGAAAGGGTTGTTTTGCATACTGTCGATATCATTTGGTCTTAAATCATTGGCATACTCAATCAACTCAAGAGAAATGCCAACTTCTGAATTCGACTCTCTTTTAAACTGTGCCGTATACAAGCTATCGAAAGCAATGATGTTATAATTGGGTGCGAGGTTATAACTTGCATCAGGAGTAATATAATATCTTAATGGACTACTTGTAGCTCCATAGAACAAGGAATCTTGTCTAAACAAATCAGCACTTAAATCTGTGGCTCGATAAACTAGTCCACTATCAACTAAGACCTGATTAAAGGAAGGAAGGTTTGAATTAGGTAGCGGTATGTCTTCAAAATCCTCATAACTTCTCCAGTAATGGACACAACCACATTCATTCGGAAGGGTGCAAAGTGGAATGTTTTCCCACCAACCGCCTTGAAAAGTATCCGATGAGGAGTAAACATATCCCATTCCTCCTAAAGAGGCAGTAAGGAGTTGTGCCCTCAATTGAGGATCATTGTCAAAAAGGTCTCTTAGCAGCATAGCCAATAGAAAAGAACCTTGAGAATGACCAGCAATAATGATTTTATTTCCATTATTATGATTGTCTAGATAATGCATAAAAGCTGCTTTAACATCAGAATACGCTTCCATTAATGCATCGGCTCTTTCTTCTTCCGTAGCACCAAATCCAAGAAAGGCAGAAGGAGATGCTTGCCTATATTTTGGGGCATAGAATCTTCCGTATTTTGCAAGTAATGCGCCTTGTGCTAAGATGATACCACCGATAAGAGTAGTATTCTGCTCTGCGATTGGAATTGTTGTTGCAACAACTGGAGGATTAGTCAATTGGGTTGGATGTACCCAAAAAACATCGACCCCTGTGTTGTTAACCGCATTATTCTCGATTGGGATAATGGAATCAATTTCCAAATGCTTATCTATTACTGCGATATCTAAGTCATAAGTTTCTAGGAAGTTAAAAGTTAGCTCAGGATGAAAATACCAATTACTCAATTGGTCGTAGTCGGTTTGAGCCTGAAGAATATGGGAGGTGAGCATTAAAAGGATAAAAAGTTTTTTCATTCAAATGGGTATGGGTGAAAAATTATTTGACTTGAAAGTTTTATAAAGGTTTAATACACTGTGTCAAAAGTTAATTTTGATTTTGAAAGAGAGGATTTTTTTCTTAATCGAGGCGCTGCATGAACGAGCAAAAGCTCGTGAACCGCAAAGCGGACGGGTAGCTAGATGCAGCCATAGCTACAAAGGCGAGTACGTAACGATGAGTAAGGAAAAAAGAGTCCTTC
>CAYQRA010000605.1:0-4636 GCA_964419315.1 uncultured Saprospiraceae bacterium
CTTTATCGCCTGTTTTGCCTTTACCAACCTAAAGACCATCGTCACCACTTTTAAGCTGATTATTGGCTTGGCCTTCCTTTCCGCCGCTTATGGTTTAAAACAAGAATTCTTTGGTTTTACTCCCGGAGAGATGGCTTGGTTATACGCCGACCCAGAACGCTTTCAATTGATCTTCCAATGGTCGCGACTAAGGATCTTTTCCTTTTTCTCTGACCCTACGAATTATGGAATCTATATGGCCTATATGGGCACGCTTTGCTTTATCATGTTTACCGGACCTTTCAAAAAATGGCAAAGAGCAGCCCTCTTTATCGGTGGTTGCTGCATGTTCTTATCAATGGCTTATGCTGGATCGAGAACGCCTTTTGTATTGGTGCCTTTTGGGCTTATAATATTCACCATGCTCACGATGTCTACCAGAGTTATCCTAGCGATGGGGATGGTCTTTGTACTAGGTGCGGGCGTCATGATGAAATCGACTAGTAGTGCGGTGATGTACCGGATTCAATCCGCCTTTGATCCTTCGAAAAGTGATGACACGGTTAAGGTCCGTTTTGAAAATCAAAAATTAATTCAACCATTCATTTATAGACATCCATTTGGTGCAGGACTAGGAAGTTCAGGGCTTTGGGGAAAAAGATTTACGCCAGATTCCTTCTTAGCCACCTTTGCACATGATAGTGGATTTGTAAGAATCGCAGTGGAATTGGGATGGATAGGACTCATACTCTATTGTATCTTCCTCTTCGTCTCTTTAAGGACTGCCATCTATTATTACCTGCGGGTAAAAAACCCAAAGATAAAAGCGATTTATTTGGGATTAACGGTGATGTTCTTTCAATTGACTTTGGCCAATTATCCACAAGAAGCCATCGTACAATTACCAACGAGTATTATCTTTTATGTTTCTCTAGCCATGCTGGTCAAACTAAAAGAATTTGATTATGTGGAATTAGGTACCGAGCCAGAAACAACACCGGAGCCTACCTTGGCCAGTGATCAAGTAGAAGCACAGTCTAAACAATTAATACCTAATTCCTCCTTTTCCAATACCCAAACCCCAAGTACGGCCCCAATAACCGAAGCAACAAATACTCATTCAAAACCAGTAAACGATGGAAATTAAGAAAGATAAATTTAAAGAGGTTAAGTTGACGAGTAAGGAAAAAATTATTGAAGTAATGGCGGTAAGTACGGTTGCACTTTTGCTCTTGGCTTGCATGGCTAAAGTATTATTCTTTTAACCCAAGCTAAAAAATAAGTAATTAGAATCATGGCTAAGACCATCCAATCGGTAAGACAATGGTTTTCGAACCAGTTGTTTTTTCAGAAATTAAATAACCCGCTGGGTTATTTGATACTGACGGTATTGGCCTTAGTCCTCTCCTATTTGATGGCAGAGTTGGAACTTCAATTTGGGGTTCTCTTTATGGCTTTACTTTTGGGGATTCCCATTATCTTCCTTTGTATTTTTGATTTAGTTTTTGGAGTAAGTGTGATTCTTTTTGCGGCGGTAGGCGTAGGATGGGCCTCCAAATATATACCTGGGCCGCTAGGAATGAGTTTGGATGGACTGCTCTTTATTATGTTTTTTGGTTTGCTCCTAAAACAGGTAAAAGAACGGAATTTTGATTTTGCTAGAAGTCCAATTAGTATCCTAGTCTTTTTGTGGGTTTTCTATAACCTCATGGAAGTACTGAATCCTTGGGCAGAGTCCCAAATGGCTTGGTTGTTTACGGTAAGAAGTATGGCAGGATTGATTCTCCTTTACTTTATCGCTTGCTATGCTTTTCAGACTTTGAATGCCATCAAATTGATCTTAAAGATGATCATTGGTTTGGCTTTCGTTTCTGCTTTATATGGTCTCAAACAAGAGTTCTTTGGATTTTCGGCAAGAGAAATGGCTTGGCTTTACGCTGACCCCGAACGTTTCCAACTGATTTTCCAGTGGTCCCGATTGCGGATATTCTCCTTTTTCTCTGATCCTACCAATTTCGGAATTTTCATGGCTTACTCTGGAACCCTTTGCATGATTCTAGCGACTGGACCTTTCAAGGTATGGCAGCGAGTACTATTGGTCTTTGGAGCGATGTGTATGGTGCTAGCAATGGCTTATGCTGGATCGCGAACGCCTTTTATTTTACTTCCTGCAGGATTTATCTTCTTTGCCCTACTCACGATGAGAAAAAGTGTCATCATAGGCTTATCCGTCTTTTTATTTCTGGGTGGTTTATTGATGGTCAAATCAACTTCCAATGCCGTGATCTATCGTATTCAGTCGGCCTTCGATCCTACCAAAAGTGATGATACCGTAAAAGTCCGATTGGACAATCAAAAATACATTCAGCCTTTTATTTTAAGGCATCCTTTTGGAGCAGGATTGGGCTCTACTGGTGCTTGGGGAAAACGTTTTAGCCCCAATAGTAAATTGTCTAGATTTGCCCATGATAGTGGTTTTGTGCGGATTGCAGTAGAACTGGGATGGTTGGGATTGATTCTATATTGTGCGATGTTATTTGTGATTATGCGCACTTCTATCTTCTATTTCCTACGTGTAAAAGACCCTAAAGTAAAGGTGGTTTACCTTGGTTTAGCAACTATCTTTTTTCAATTGGCACTAGCCAATTATCCCCAAGAAGCGATTGTGATTTTACCGACGAGTATCATCTTTTATCTAACTTTGGCCATGGCCGCTAAGCTGAAAGATTTTGATGGAGAATGGCATATCGAGGAAAGTTCAAGGCCATCTGGAATACATTTCCTTAGAGAAGATAATAATATCTTGGACGACTCTTCTTTTCGGCACAAATCTTGACTTTTTATACTTTGTAATGGCCCTAAATACACCATCCATTACTTAACCCGATTTTTTAAGCATGAAATTAAAAATAGTATTCCTCTTTCTCTTGTCTTTGGGCTTTGCCCAAGAGGCTTATCTGCAAGTTGTCGATTTTGATAAAGTCGTCGTACCCGAAGATTCCCGTGCCAAAACCTTTGAAGATTATTTAGTTCAACTCGCTTGGAACAACTCTCCTAAGAATCAAAAGTTTTTTAATCAATTGGAAATCGCCAAAAACGACATTCTATTGGCCAAAAGAACTTGGACCCAAGATATCACGGCTTCTTTTAACATCAATGAAATTAGTTTGAGTAATATCATATATGGCGACCGATTAGATCTTCCGGTTTTCTTCCCTATCTATAATTTTGGGGGTTCCATCAATCTGGGGACTTTTATTTATCGTCCGATAAAAGTAAAGGTAGCCAAGGAAAAAGAAAAGATGGCGGAGTTTGATATCAACCAACAAAAGTTACTTATCCGCAGAGATGTCTTGGAAACGTACGAAATATACAAACGATCAAAAGACATTCTCGATGTACGGGTTCGGGCAGAACAGGATGGCTATGACAGCTATATTCTTATTTCTGAAAAGTTTAAAAATAACGATGCCAAATTTGAAGATTTTAGTGCAGCTTCCAGTGCTTATTACTCTTACCAAGAAGCTACGGTTCAAGCTCGATCTGAAGTCGTTATTGCGAGAATAAAGGTAGAAGAATTGATTGGAGTAACGCTAGAGGAAGCGAAGCGAAATGGACCAAGAGAACGAACTCCGAATAAATAAAATCAAAGAATTTTAGTCTCAAAAAATAGAGCCGGCGAATTAATTTCGCTGGCTTTTTTTATGGCGTAAATCAAAGAAATTGTTGGGTTTGAATCCAACTCTATTATTAGCAATGACTTTCGAGTTCAAATCCTTAGCAAGACTTCCTCCCCTACAACTAAATCATTCTAAGGCCTCAATCTTCTCCAACAACCAAGTTCGTTCCGCCACAACTTTTTTCTCTTTGATTTTTTTTCGTAGCATCACCTGCCGATCTTCGTTAAACCGCGTGGAAGGATGAATGATTTGCTTTAATAAATCCACAAAATTATTGTACCCCTTTCTTTGTAAATTAGTCAATCGCGATGGAGCAATGCGGAATACAAAAACTTTAAAAGCTTGGATTTTGGTGTCTAGTAAATCTGATTGCAGCTCGTAATAAATCTGTATTTCCAAACGACGAGCGACCAACTTAAGATAGATATCACCAAATTCATAAGTCAAGCAATTGAGTGCTTTTTGATAGGTGCCGCGGGCAAATAAAAGGCTGGCTCTATTGAGGGTATAAATAGATTCAGGATCTTCAGTAAGTACCAATTGATTGCGGTATTCTTCTAAGAAATTTTCGACCCAAGCAAATTTTTTCAATCGTAAACCGAGCGTTACAATGCTTTGAAAAGACTGAGGCAATATTCCTCCTGCAAAAGTCATCACCCCTTGTAAGAGTCCTTTTTGATAGAGATTAAAAAGGGGTTCGAGAAATTCTTCCGCGCCTTCGTTGAGTTTTTGGGTAGAAAAATTTCTGCTTAATGGGGCGTTTCTGTTGGCCCAGCTGGCGTACTTGTCCAAGTATTTTTCATTGTTGCGCCAATCCCAACTGGAATCACCCACCAACAAAACGTGACTCAGTCGCCCTTTGCCGTTTTTGTGGGTCTCTGAAATGAAGTCCTTGATGGCGTGTAATTCTCGAATGCCATAACTGTATTGTTGATAGATGTTGTTGACGTCAACCACGGCAACATTCATGCCTTTTT
>CAYQRA010000606.1:0-4635 GCA_964419315.1 uncultured Saprospiraceae bacterium
CCCTCTCCTATGCAGGTGTCAATTCTATTGGCTTACGCCGACGTGGATTTTCTAATGAGCAAATTCATACCATTCAGGATATTTACCGCATTCTTTATGTCAAAGGGTACAACACGACGCAAGCCGTTGATGTGATTGAAGAAAAGATTATTGCTACTCCTGAACGAGAAAACATCTTAGGTTTTATTCGTTCGGCAGATCGTGGTATCATCAAGGGGTTCCGACCAAATAATGGAAAATCATCGAATGGACATCGCTCTTGAAGACATCGGCAAACGCTATCGTTTTGAGTGGATTTTTCGCCACCTTAGCTATCGTTTTAAAGCAGGTGGCCGCTATGCCATTTTGGGCCCCAATGGCTCTGGCAAATCGACTTTGATGAAAGTCCTCTCTGGGCATCTCAGTCCATCTAGAGGAAAAATTCAATTTACCAATCAAGGCGAAAAAATAGATCCCGATGAGCTCTACCGCTCCGTTAGTTATGCCGCTCCGTATATCGAACTCATCGAAGAATTTAGTCTCCGCGAAGCCATCGCTTTCCACCAACGCTTCAAACCTTTTCTCGAAAACCTCCAAGTCGACGACCTGATCGAACTCCTCGGATTCGAAAAATCAGTGGACAAAGAAATCCGTTTTTTTTCTTCTGGGATGAAACAACGTTTAAAACTCGTCTTGGCTATTTGCTCCGATTCTGATTTGCTTTTGCTGGATGAACCAACGACCAACCTAGATGTCCAAGGTGCCGAATGGTATCGAGCTTTGGTCAATCGTTTTTTGGGAAATCGAACGGTGATTGTGGCTTCCAATGTGGAGGCCGATTATGCTTTTTGTGAGGAAGTGATTCGGGTGTTGGAGTGGAAGGGGAAGCGGTGAAACTAAATAGAAACTATTTTGTCCCAAATCATAAACCCCACCCCACAAACAACACCCCCCTACTTTCCCTCGTTGAATCCTATACATCAATCGGATCAAACCATGAAAAAAATTTACCTCTTCCTTCTCTTTTGTTTTTGCACCAGCACTATTTTTGCACAAACCAAACTCATCTCTCACAAAAGTCATAGCGGCAGCAAGGCTGATTTTAAATCGGCCCTCCACAACAATCTCTTTGATATGGGAGCCTCTAATTTCGGAGTAGCGCCAGAGCCCCTTATTCGAACTGCTCGCTTGGATAGCCTTATTTTCCTGTCGCCAGAGGCGGTGATCATGGTGACGACGGAGACCTGTACCCGCCCCTACAGGGATACGACCATCTGGAGTGCAGGAAAAGATACGGTTTATAATCACCCTT
Organism: uncultured Saprospiraceae bacterium; assembly: GCA_964419315.1. Taxonomy (GTDB): domain Bacteria; phylum Bacteroidota; class Bacteroidia; order Chitinophagales; family Saprospiraceae; genus CALLVY01. Next base: position 1,292 of record CAYQRA010000606.1, read on the forward strand.
TGTTTAGCCAAGAACATGCGCTCAAGGATATTAAAAAAACCCTTGACCAAGAATACCATTTCGACAACAAGGCCAAATCGGTTACTTTTATTGGCTATGACAATAAGCCGATCAAAGAAGAACAACCTACAGTAGTAGAAAAGGAGCTTCCTCAAAAGGAAAAGAAACCCAAGAAGAAGAAACTCAAAAAGAAAAAAAAGAAGAAAGAAAAAAAGCAACAGGAGCAAGAGAAAGAGCAACCCGCTAAAGAAACTCAAACCCCAGAGAGCAAAGAGCCAATTGATTATTCTAAATCTAGTGCTTCCTTTTTTACGATAGGTATGTTAGCTTTATTTTCTTTTCTAATTGCGTGGCTAGCTAGCAAATTTCAAAAACCTTAGTCCATTATAATGCTATCTTTGTTTCCGAAAATCGTTCTTTTACAAAAAATCCAATTTGAAAAATAAGTTTAAGATCTGGGGAATTCATACTTGCTATTTTGGATTTTTTCTAGGCGCATTATTTATTCCTTTTCCTTTTCGGTTTATTCCTTTCCCTGTTTCTTTGGGACAGTTGTTCTTTGGGGATTTATTGGTTGGGATATTGGAGCGCAGCGGAAGGCTGGCAGTTGCTCCTGAGATCACTTCTGATTCTGCCTCTTTATACCTTTTGATTTTATTGCTTTTTGTTTTCGCAGCAGGGATTGGTTTTTTGCTTTTATGGAGTAAGAAATGGCTTACTTATCAGCCTCGTGTTTTTAATTTCATCCGACTATTCCTCACTTATTATTTGGCCATGCAGTTGCTAAAATATGGCTGCGACAAAATATTCAAAGCACAGTTTTATCTTCCGGAGCCCAATATTCTTTACACCCCATTTGGAGCAATCAGTAAAGATTTATTGTTTTGGTCTACGATGGGGACTTCCCGATCTTATAATATCTTTATGGGGGCTTTGGAAGTTATCCCCGCGCTTTTGCTTTTGTTTGCACGAACGCGTTTAGTCGGGCTGCTCTTTGCACTTCCGGTATTGACCAATATCGTGGCTATTAATTTGGGATTTGACATTTCTGTAAAAGCCTATTCTCTTTTTCTTTGGGCCACCACCCTTTTTCTATTAAGTCCTTACCTAAGTCGCCTTTATCATTTTTTAGTGCTTCAACAAGCAAGTCAACTAAGTCCCGCCAAAAGCATTTCCTTCCAAAGCCCTTGGCTAAAAAATGCCTTGAAAATATTTGCCATTAGCATTCTGCTCTTAGAAGGATTTTTTCCTTACCTAAATACCAGACAATGGAATGATGATCAAAGTGCTCGCCCCTATCTGCACGGTGCTTATGAAGTCATTGATGTTTCTCTAGAAGACCAAAACTATCCGCTAGCGACACTGGGCATCAAAAAATTATTTATCCATCGCAAAGGTTATCTGATTTTCCAAAATCAAAACGATCAGCTGCAAGACTTTAAATTAGACATCGACTTATTGAATCAGCAATTTTATTTGACCGATTATCAACAAAAACAAAGTGTCCTAGCCTATCATTATCAAGCGGAGGAGGAAATCCTTTATGTCCAATATTTCTATAACGACCAAGCTTATTGGCTAAAAACCAGACCTTTAGCTTGGCGCAGTCTACCTGCCCTGCAAAACGATTTCCATTGGATGATTGAGGGGGTTCAATAATTTTTTCTTCGCCCGCCGCTAGACAAAACTTTCTCTCAGCAAATCCGTTAGATAACTGTGCTTGTAATAAGCAAAAGCTTTCAAGTGACCAATCCTTTTATCTTTGCACTTCATTAAAAATAACTTTTTGAAAACAGCCGTTTCAGCTCCCGTCAGCACTAAGAAAAAAGCACCATCCCTTATGAGCTGGGGTGTGCTTTTGCTACTGAGCATTGTTTGGGGAAGTTCCTATATCCTTATCAAAAAAGGATTACTTGCTTTTGCCCCGGAGCAGTTGGCTTGTATGCGGATTAGTTTTTCCACGCTCTGTTTTCTCCCTATTTTTATTCTTCGTTTTTCAGATATCGACTGGTCAAAAACCAAAGCACTTTTGATCGTTGGTGGAGCGGGAAGTTTTATCCCTGCTTTTTTGTTTGCTTTGGCGCAGACTCAACTGAGTAGTTTGCTTACAGGGCTATTGAGTTCCTTGACTCCTTTATTTACTTTATTACAAGCTTTTGTTTTATTTAAAATGCCTTATTCTTGGACGAAGATGCTGGGGGTTTTAATGGGATTATCGGGCGCCGTTTTTTTAGTGTATTTTGGAGAAAGTGGGAGCTCTGCCAATTTCTGGTATGGTGGTTTGGTTATCATTGCTTGTTTTTTATATGCCTATAGTGCCAATACAGTGAAAGCTTCTTTGCAAGAGATGAATCCGATTACTTTAAGTGCCGCTTCTTTTGTAATAGTCGGACCACCAGCGATACTCTACCTATTGTCGACCGATTTTATCGAGATTATTCAGACGCATCCGCAAGGTTTAGAATCGCTAGGGTATATTTGTTTGCTTGCTTTCGGAGGTACCGTGATCGCTTCGCTATTATTTTTCTGGTTGGTTCAATTGACCAATGCTGTTTTTGCTTCGACCGTAAGTTATTTAATTCCTGTGGTCGCTTTAGCTTGGGGTTTTTTGGATAACGAGCCAATTACTACTTTTCATTTTCTGGGAATGGCACTGATTCTATTCGGTGTTTATATTTCTAGAAAATAAATTGGCGTAGGTTTGAAGTTTACGATAATCAAAATAGAGGATTTTATTTTTTATTTGTCACTTCTAGATTTTCCAAATACAATTCTTAAATTCGCACAGTAAAAAATTAATGAAAATCTTCTTGGTATGAGTCAACAAATTCCCAGCTTATATGTCGCCCCAAGCAAACTGGGTGGGCGTGGTGTTTATACTTCTAAAAAGATCCCTAAAGGGTCGATCATCGAAATTTGTCCGGTGATTGTAACGCCTAAAAAGCAATTGAAACATATTGACAAAACTGAGTTGTACAATTACTATTTTGAATGGGGAGAAGAATATAAAGATGGTGCCATCATCTTGGGCTATGGATCACTTTATAATCACTCCTACCAACCCAATGCTCATTACCTCGCCGACTTTGAGATGGGAACCGTTGATTTCTTCGCACTGAAAGACATTCCCGCAGGTAGCGAAATTTTCACCAATTATAATGGCGTTCCTACTGACCAATCTAAATTATGGTTCAAAGTGAAGGAGAAAAAGAAGAAGAAAAAGAAGGGCAAAGTGAAAAAGAATGGGAAGAAAGTTCTCCTGTAGTTTTTGTTCCTTCTTTTAATATAGAGAAGTTGTTTTAAAATAGATAGATGATTTTTTTGCAAGTCATTGAGTTGGCCAT
>CAYQRA010000607.1:0-4635 GCA_964419315.1 uncultured Saprospiraceae bacterium
TGGAACCATTATTAAACTTTGGAGAACCTGTTTCCGCATTAGCGGTTATTACTTCCCTTTGTTCATCCCCAAATATAATGGGCGATATGCCAGAGGTGCCAATGACCTCAAAGCAAATATTGAAAGCAACATCATCATCATTGAGCGTAATCAAATCGAAGGTTCCAGTCATAAAATCAAAAGTGGAAGTCCAAGTGATAAAGACGGAATCTGGATTAGGACCAACTGGAGGGAAGGTGACAATATTAAAATTCGCAAGATCTAAATCGCCCGCAGTGACTCCTGTATATTGAATAATGCTATTGTCCCATTTTAGAAAAAACTGAAAAGAAGAAATATCTACAAAGTCGCTTACCGTTATGGGCATACAAATATTTTCTCCAGTAACCGCCAAAGAATCGCCGATAAAGAAATTAACAGGGACACATCCTCCCATGTCTACCGTAGCTGAGGCACCACAACTGATACCATCATCTATTTCTATTAAATAGGTACCCGCTTCTGGTACTCTAAAATTATTGGTTTCACCATGTTCCCAACCTGCAAATACAGAACCGACAACCGAAGGATCTCCTACTTTGGTAATCGTAACGGTATAATCATTATTCCCTGCTTCGCCACTTAAATCCAGCCATTCCGAATAGCCACCAGAAAGCGTCATACTTCCTTGGCATCCATTTCCGGCTACATTATTATTGATATTGGTGATTTCAATCTCATTCAAATAAACCACATTGAAAGCATCATCGGTGTTGACATCGATACAGGTCAGAAATTGGGAGGTACTAAAGACGTCAACTGTAATGGGAGCGAACCAGATGGAAGTCGGTTCTCCCATATTTTCGGGTAAAGATTGTAAGACTCCATTGTTAAGAAAAGTTGCGTCCCCATCCGCTGTAATGATACTAGTAGCAGGGGAGAGTAAAGTAATACTGGTTGCTGGTGCGGGTTGATAATGGCAAGGGTCCATTAGGATAGTAGCTTCCTCTTCTCCATCAAAAGCTGCACTAGGAGGACAGCGATAAAAAACATAGCTAAATCCGGGAATCGTAGTTGGATCACCATCATCAAAAAGCATTCCGCCAGAGTGGTCTACATCCATAGAATCTCCTACACAAAGGAATCGAATATCGGTAGATTGATTGGTGGGAAATAAAGCTTGACTAATGGATTGGGTACTGGTACCTGCATCTACGACAGCTCCGTTACAAGCAGCACTAGATAAATTTTGCAGGCTTTTACCCGTTTCGGGAACTTGTGCTTTTAACTCTAAAAAGGTAAAAGTCAGCAATAGCAGTGGGATTATGCGTCTTAACATTATTGATGTGTAATTTTTCATTCTTTGATCAATTTTTATAAAATCGAGAATTACAAGTTTACAAAGCTATTACTTTCTTGGAGGCTTGTTAATTAGTTGATTTTACAAAGGGTTTATCTAAGAACTATTTTTCTAATGTATACTATCTTTAATATAATGGCAAAAATAGGAATAGCGTACGAACTTTTTGCCTATTAAGGGTCTGAATATTCTGCCAGAGGTGGCATTTGGTTTAGATTTCTTTGCAGAAAAACGAATCTTAACCCATTTTTCAAAATCTTGAAAAATAATTTTACTAGACTTCTAAAGTGTATTTAATTGGCTATGAGAATCTTATTGCGATTAGACCTCTATACAAGACGCAAAAACCATGCACTTTAGTACTTTTAAATGGTGTAAAATGGTCTTAATTGGACACTTTTCCCTTTAAAATTACTTTCCATACGTGATTTGTCCCAAAAGCATAAGGAATAAAGGCATAGGAAGGGATTTTTTCGGTGATTATTAAATTCGCAATTTTACCTTTTTTTATACTTCCGTGGCTTTTTTCGAGCTCCATAGCGTAAGCGCCATTATAAGTAGCGGCATTGATGGCTTCCTCTGGCGTCATGCGAAGTTTGACACAAGCAAGGGTGAGTACAAAGGGCATATTGCCGGAAGGTGTAGATCCCGGATTATAATCACTAGCCAAAGCGACCCCCAAACCAGCATCGATCATTTTTCTTGCAGGTTGATAATGATCATTGATGAAAAAGGGAGCGGAAGGAAGTAGCGTAGGAATGGTAGGAGAACCTTTTAAACAAGCAATTTCTTCTTCATTGATGACTTCTAGGTGGTCTACAGAAACAGCCTTGTATTTTACGGCAGCTTGAATTCCTCCCATACAATTGAATTGATTGGAATGGATTTTTCCTTTCAGGCCATACTTTTGACCTGCCTCTAGCAAAGCTTCTGTATCTGCGACAGAGAAGAAATTCTTTTCACAAAAAACATCGATATAATCTGCCAAACCTTCATCGGCTATTTGGGGAAGCATTTTTTGGAGGACCAATTCGATGTACTGGTCTTTCCGACCTTTGTAAGCCGCCGGCAAAGCATGTGCCCCCAGAAAAGTGGCTTTTATCTCCACATCGCTATTTTCCTTTAGTCTTTTGATGACTCTTAGCATTTTTATTTCTGCGGCTTCATTTAAGCCATAACCACTTTTTATTTCAATGGCACCCGTTCCTTGATTTTTGACTTCTTGGAGTCTTCGGAAAGCTTGTTGGTATAATTCATCTTCTGTGCTATTTTGTAACTTCTGGGCAGAATTTAAAATTCCTCCTCCTCGTTGAGCAATTTCCTGATACGAAAGCCCATTAATTCGGTCTACAAATTCTCCTTCTCGGCTTCCTGCAAAAACCAGATGCGTATGCGAGTCACACCAAGAAGGGAGTACCGTTCTATCACTGGCATCAATAATTTGATCGGCTCGATCTGGGCAATTTTCCATCGGACCAAAATCTTTAATTTTACCTGCTTCTATCAATAACCAAGCATGATCAAGAGTTGGTAAAATACGCATCGCCTCTCCCTGTATAAAAGGAAGAGGCGATGTATTGGTGGTAGAAGAATCGGAGTCTACCCGAAGTAATTGGCGAATGTTTTGGATCAATATAGAGGACATAAAATGATTTTATTTTCCTCAAAGATACATAAGTTAGCCTTTGATGGTACTCAAATCCTTGATAATCCCCGTTAATCCTTTTTGCTCTAGAAAAGCTCTGAATTGAGCGGCATCTTCTCGATTCTTAAATTCTCCAACGAGGATTTTATAAACGGTCTTTCCATTGAGATGGGCAATGTGAACCAAGATAGCATCATCAAATTTTTGTTCAATTTTGGCGGTTTCTCGGAGGAGATTACTGTATTCTCCATAGACGCCTACTTGTACGCTGTACCCAGTTGAGGCTTGATGCCGAACGCTAAATCTGTAAAGTCCTTCTGCATGTGAACTTGTTGCTGCAGGTTTGGGCGAAGCGGGTTTGGGGCTAGCTGGCAAGGTGGCTCTGGATGGTTTTGTGGGAGCAATATCTGTATTATAATTGCTCGGTTTATTGATCGGTTTTACGATCAAGGGGGGCTTATTGGATACGGGAGCTCTAGGAGGTACTGGTTTGATGATTGGCTTGGGGGCTGCTGAAGCGGTAATGACTCGATTGGCACTTGTATTGTATTTTGCCAAAACTTGGAGCATTTTAGAAGGAGGTAGAGATTCCTGTATTCTAGCGACCAGCTTTCCCTTCGAATTAAAGATTAAAAGAGAAGGTAAAACGCGGATGTTGTATTGTTGCTTATAAGCATAGCCATCAAAATCATCGATATCAACTTTGACTGGAATGTAATTTTGGTTCATGTATTCTGCTACCCTAGGGTCTGAAAAAGTAGTTTCATCCATCCAACGACATGGCATGCACCAACTCGCTACAAAATCTACAAAATAAAGTTTACCCTCTTGAGCGGCTTTTTCTTTGGCGGTAGCCAAAGATCCATTAATAAAATCTACAGCGGTTGGATTGGCTCCGGCGATATAAGGAGCGATCATTAATAAAAACAGCAGACGTTTTAACATAGTAAAGTGTGTTATAGATGTTGTTTTTAATTCAATATCCAATTGAAAACAACACCATTGAATAAAATGGCCCCAGATATGACCTAAGCCTGATTGGGCGCTTGTTTGTATTTAAATGGGGTTCTTAAATATTACGATAATTGCAAATATGATACCATATATTAAATAAAAATATAATTTGTTACTCAAATAGTTAAAGAATAATCCCATTTTTTATCCAAAAGTTGAAGTCCTAAAACTAAGAAAGGCAGTTTTGTAGGCACTAAAATTTTTGTGATTCCTTAATTGGGAGACTAAAATAGAAATAAAATAGGAGGAGACTCCAATTACAAAAGACCAAATTCCTATACCTAAATAGATTTAACCATAGTTTCCATTAATTAAAATGCGGTATTTTTCCTACCTTGCCACTCTTGGTGAAAACACAATAGATTTAGAGCTTTTAATCTTTTAAAGATTGAAAATTCAAAATTAGTGCCGACATCATATATCACTGAATTTCAAATGTTTAGCATCGCTTAAGAAAGAGGTTTTAGTTTTGTTTAGGCTTCCTTTAGGAGCTTCGAATATCTAAAATAAGATTTTTATTTTTAAGCATTATTTATTTTAAAGACTATGTCTAGAAAACTAGCTACTATCACTGGTGTACATGGATACCTGCCCGAGGGAATATTAACTAATGCCGATCTGGAAAAATTAGTAGATA
>CAYQRA010000608.1:0-4625 GCA_964419315.1 uncultured Saprospiraceae bacterium
GGAACTAAATCCCGTGGTCAAGCCCAAAGAAGATCTTACAGCATTTAATTTTATTAAATTGATGGAAAGAGCTGAGATTCCCAAACGGAGATACCTTACTACTCAAAACAAAGCATGCTCTCAGCAGCCATAAAGCTTCCAGCTTTTAGTTTTTAGTTTACCTTTCGTTGGGTTCGATCCAAGAGTAGTTTAGGAACCTCGGCTAAGAAAATTTGCCACTTTACTCTTTTTCCTTATCTTGCTTTTATTGCTAAATTTTAATTGCCTTAATGAGCTTCGTCAAGCTAAATATTCCTGTTTTAGTCCAAAATCGCAACATTGATGGTCAGTTAGGCTATCATTTGAGTCCGGTCTTCTCTTCTTACCCCGTGGTTACCCACCGTAGGTTTGATCAAGCCATTGGCTTGTTTAAACGAGAGGTAAAAAATGAATTACAGGAATTTACCATTTCCCGACAAAATGCGGAGAAATTACAATGGTACCAATTCCACCCAGAGATCGAATTGAAGCAGATCCCAATCAACTTTTATCTGGGGCGTCAATTAATCAAAGGCAAAGTGAATGTGGCCGTTTTTGAACTAAAAGAACATACTTTTATCTGTCTGCCTTCCTTCCAATATTTTATGGCCATTGCCAAAAGAGATAGCAAAGACCGCTTGTATATCGCCAAGCAAACCGAAGAAATTGTCCTCCAACTTTTCAGAGGCTACAAACAGGAAGATCCGACTGGCTTTCTCCCCGAAAATTATTTCGCCACCAAAGGAGAATTTATCACTACGATCAATCTCAATGTAAATATTAACCAAGGCGAATTCTCCTTCGAAGCACAGGCAAATCCATGGTTTTTCTCTCCCGTTAATAATGGCAATAATTTTGTCGGTGCAGTAGAAATTGAAAGGGTGGGTTATGACCTCAATACCCTCTACCCTGCCGAACTTAAGCGGGCTTATTTAAGAGAAGAAATAGTCAATCGCCTTTCTCGGATTTTATACCAAAAAGAAAATACGCCGCTCGTCATCATCGGAAAAGAAGGGGTGGGCAAACATACTCTGATACACGAAGTGGTCTTTCGCCACTTAAACAAACTCGACCCCAATGGCGATCAATTCATTGAAGCCATTTGGCACATCGATCCTACGCGATTGATTGCCGGGATGAGTTATATTGGCTGGTGGCAAAAACGTTTTGAAGCCATTCTACAATACCTGCTCGAACGCGGTCAAAGGCATCCTATAAAGTCCCCTTTGACGGATAAGATTTTGATTGATAATCCCATTGCCCTATTGCGCATCGGAAAGTCTAGTCAGAATGACATGACTCTAAGTGATGTCCTTAAGCCGTATTTGGAAAAAAGGCAAATCCAATTGGTCGTTTTAGCTTCCGCCGAAGAATGGAAATTGGTACAAGAAAAAGATCGCCGCTTTAGCGACCTCTTTCAGTTGATCCGATTACAAGAACCCGATTTGGAGACGGCTGCCGGAATGGTTTTACAGCAACGTCGCTTTCTAGAATTACAACAAGACTGCGTATTTACCATTCAAGCGATCGACAAATTATTTAGTATCCAAAGAAATTATCTGCAAAGAAAAGCATTGCCGGGGAGCATCATGAAAATGATGAACCAACTGGCTGTAAAATATAAATTTCAAACCATCGATGTACCAGAGGTAAGAGATGCCTTTGAAACCATGAGTGGGCTGAATGAAATGATCTTTGATACGAGTTTGACTTTTGAAGAGGATCAAGTCCGCAAGGCTATTGCCTCCAAACTTGTCGGGCAAGAAGACGCGGTGGAAGAATTGACCCATCTCGTACATCAGATCAAAGCCAAGCTCAATAATCCGCGGAAGCCACTCGGTTCCTTTCTTTTTATCGGCCCTACTGGTGTCGGAAAAACACAGGCAGCCAAAGTGCTCTGCCGCTATCTCACTGGAGACGAATCCCAACTCATGCGTTTTGACATGAATGAGTTTATCGACTCCGGAGCGGTATCTCGACTCATCGGAGATTATAATAATCCAGAGGGGCAGTTGACCTCGCGGGTTCGTTATCAACCCTTTGGCGTTTTGCTTTTGGATGAACTCGAAAAGGCGCATCCCAAGGTTCACGACATTCTGTTGCAGGTACTCGACGATGGTAGACTTACAGATAGTCTGGGGCGAACGGTGGATTTTTCCAATACGATAATCATCATGACTTCCAATATTGGTGCGCGGCAGGCCGATAGCCAACTGGGTTTTGAAACGAGTAGTAAAGCGGCTAGTGAAAAAGCCATTTACCGAAAGGCGGTGGAGAATTTTTTCCGGCCAGAGTTTGTCAATCGAATTGATAAGATTGTTGTTTTTAACCCATTGGAATTGGAACATATCTTGGGGATTGCTCGGTTGCAGATTCAGGAGTTACTCCAGCGAGATGGTTTTGTTCGTCGTTCGACCATCCTCAATATTTCTACCGAAGCACTGGAATGGGTAGCTCGTCGAGGCTATGATGCCAAGATGGGTGGGCGGGCACTCAAGCGCCAAATCGAGCGCGACCTTACGCAATTGAGTGCGGAGCAATTGATTAGCACCTCAGACAATAGTCCTTTACTGTTTGATATTTATTTGGAAAACGATCAGTTGATTCCTCAGATCAATCCTTTGCGATTTGTAGATTCCTTGGAGGAAGATGGTTTGCCAGTTTTGCCGGAGGAAAATCAGGGACGTAATTTTTATATGCAGTTGTTGAAGCGGGTACAAAAGGTGGAGAACAAAGTTCGCCGAATGGAAGAATCGCAGAAGCGCAGCGATAACGAAGTTATTGTGATTGGTAATGAAAGTGGTGAAAATCTCGATTGGCAATATTATGATTTTAAGGAAAAAATTGCCACGATCAAACAGCGCATCATTGATATGTCTTTGGGTTTTCGAGATCGGCATTTTAAAGAAGGCCCAGCGATTCCATTGCGCTTAAAAGGGGGTACCCTCATCCCTAAAAATGATTGGTCCAATAAGGTCGTTCGAGAGTCGATAAAAGATAAATTATTCCAGCAAGAAGCCATGCAAGAAATCATAGAAAACTACCGCATCACTTCTGCTCAGTTTGACAGTTTGCAAACAGAGTTTATCGACAATTATCTCGATGTTTCTTTTCTCGAATTGTTTGCAAAAGGATTTTTAAAAGGAAAAAGTGATCAAATAGAACTGACCTTTAGTTCTTATATCGAAGGACAAGGACAAGCACAAATCGAAAGGCTCGTAAAAATATACAGTTCCTTTTTGGAAAAAATGGACATTCAGTATAAACTATCTAAAGATAAAAAAAGCATTGCCGCCGAAAACCATTCCTTGTATCAATTGCTACAACACGAGGAAGGCATTCACCTATTTTACCTCAATCATCAAAATCCATTGCCCATTCTTTTGGAATTGACTGGTGCTGGTGTTCCACGACGTAAAAAGCCCATACCAAAAGTACTGCGAATCTATAACAGCAATGCTACTTTGACCGACCTACGAACGGGTTTTACCAATGCACAAAACATTACCGCTTCAGAATTTAAATTATTGATAAATGGAGGTCTAAAAGGGCGGAAACGCCAAACGGTTCCGAAGTAATTTATTGAAGTTGTTTTCTAAATATAGACTATGAATGTGACTGAAAAGAAAATTTTCTTAACTAGTTTTCTCTTATTCACTTTTCTCCTGACTAGCCAAGCCAGAGATTTTGAATCCGCCAAAAGCCTTTTATTGAGTTTGGTCTTCCTCTTGATCTTCTTTATTGGTTTTCTGGTTCTCCTTGCTTCTACCTTTCCCACAAAATATTCATGGTATAATAAATTCACTATTTATAATCTCCTCTTTCTATTTATCACGTTTATGATTAGTGCTTTATTTCTAGAAGAGGACGGACATACCTTTCGTTATTATCTAGTCGGTCCTTTATTCTGGTTTCAAGTCCTGTCGACGATTATTGCAAAAGTGCTGCAAGTTCGGGAGAAAGCCTTGGCGAAAAATAATGGGGAATAACTAAAACAACTCAATACGCTATTTTATGTACCCAATCCGTTCTAATATTGCTTCCTTTCGCAAAGTCCTCCTAACAATCGGCCTTATTCTATTCCTATTCCTACCCTCCTACGCCAATGAAATTGATAAAATACTCCGTGGCGGCCTCGAAGCGCTACTCTTTTTTGGGGTCCTCATTGCCTTTTTGATCTTTCTTCCTTTTACTTTCTCTGCTAGATATCCCAAGTATAACTTTTTTACCGCTCTTAATATCTTCGTCTTTCTTATTGTATTTAATAGTCCGAAGTTGATCGAACTATTGCCCAACTACTTTTTGATCGGTCAAATTGGGCTACAGATGGTCCTGAGTATTTCTATAAAATTGGTACAATTGGCAGACAAAAGGGCGGAGAAACTGAGAAAGTAGCCAGAGCCTCTTCTCTATCGCCTCTATTTGCTGCTTTTTTGGAATTAAATATTCTGGAGTAGACCAGAACAAAAGGGAGACAAACTTGGTTAGAAGGTTGAAATAAGATACATTTGCAGCGATTTTTAATCGATTTTAATCAAAAAAGACAATGGCGACCGTAAAATTTAAATTTGAAGATAAAAGCATCGAACCCGTAGTGGCTGAAAATG
>CAYQRA010000609.1:0-4622 GCA_964419315.1 uncultured Saprospiraceae bacterium
GATCAAGTGCCAATGGCAGCGAATCCTTCAGAGTAGAAGAGTATAAGCGACCCAAATTCGAAGTTAAATTCGATCCAGTAAAAGAAAGTTATAAATTAGAAGATCAAGTGAAAATCTCTGGTCAGGCCAAAGCTTATGCCGGGTCTAATGTCGATGGTGCACAGGTACAATATCGAGTGGTTCGTAATGTTTCTTATCCTTATTTTCCTTGGTGGCGATGGTCTTATTGGCGTCCACAAAGACCTTCTACGGAAATCATTAATGGAACAACTAGCACCGATGCAGAAGGTAAATTTACGATTGAATTTCCTGCAAAACCTGATGAAAGTAGTAATCCCAAATTTAAACCTCAATTTGATTATCAGGTTTCTGTGGATTTGACCGATGTTAGTGGAGAGACTCGTTCTGGAAGTGCTAATGTATCGGTCGGTTATGTGGCCATGCAAATAGATATCAACGTACCGGAAAGTATTAATCAAGACCAAATAGATTCTCTGCTGATTTCTTCCAAAAATTTGAATGGAGAATTTGAACCTGCCAATGGGACGATAAAAATTGAACGGCTCCTAGCTCCCAAAGGGAATATCCGAAAAAAGAATTGGAAGGAAACGGACACAGATTTGTATAGCGAATCGGAATACCGCAAATTTTTTCCAAAAGATGCTTATCGTGGAGAAGAGAAAAAAGAGAATTGGAAAGTAGAACGAACGACTCAGGAAATCTTTTTTGATACAGAGAATAGTAAATCCATTGCACTCAAAAAAGAGGACTTCACTACAGGGCATTATGCATTGAATTTAACGACTCAAGACAAATATGGAGCAGTTATCGAACTAAAAAAATACTTTCAAGTATTTAATGTGGCGTCTAATAAAATGGCGAATCAGAATCCAGCCTTAGTTTATCAAACTCAAAACGCTTATGAAGTAGGGGAAACGGCTAAGGTTTATTTTGGAACGAGTTATCCAGCACAAACGGTACTTTATGAGGTCGAGCATCAAAACCAAATCATTACTAGAAAATGGTTGAACGCCAATCAAATCCTTGCGGAGCAAATTAAAATCGTGGAAGCTTATCGCGGAAATATTCATTATGCTTTTACCTATGTAAAAGACAACAGAGCTTATCAAGAAAGACGAACTTTAGTTGTGCCTTGGAGTAATAAAGATTTGCAAATTGAATACGCTAGTTTCCGAGATAAATTAAAACCAGGGCAAGAAGAAAAATGGCAGATAAAGGTTTCTGGAAATAAAAAAGAAAAATTTGCCGTCGAAGCGGTGGCAGCGATGTATGACGCTTCTTTAGATGCTTTTGCACCAAACCAATGGTCTCTCAATTTATTTCCAACCTACCACTCTTCGATGACGCTCCAGCAAATGGGCTTTAGTACAGAACAGGCACGGCAATACGCACGTAATTGGAACGGTCAATATAGATCACAGCAGAGAAGAAATTACCGAAACATAAATTGGTTTGGGTTTCAAGGAAATTTCGGCTATGCTTTTTCCCGAGGATCGAATATAGATATGGAGGTCATGGCCTCGGCGCCAACTCCAATGCGGAGTGCCAATGAAAGAAGAGGAAAGCGGAGGTCTTCTGCGGAACCCGCGATGGAAATGGCTGCGGAGGCAGACATGGTTATGGCCAATGATGTGGCTGTAGCGGACGATGGTGGAGCCCCTCCAAGTATAGAATCAGAAGAACAAGAGACTGATTTTTCTGAGGTGAGTATACGAACGAATTTAAAAGAGACGGTCTTTTTTATGCCAGCCTTAAAAACGGATGCCGATGGTAATGTAATCCTAGAATTTACCATGAATGAAGCTTTGACCCGATGGAAGTTTTTATTTTTAGCTCATACCAAAGATTTAAAAAGTGGAATCAGTCAAAAGGAAATCGTCACCCAAAAAGAATTGATGGTTCTGCCAAATGCTCCTCGTTTTTTACGAGAGGGGGATACTTTTGAGTTTTCTGCAAAGGTCTCTAACTTAAGTGAAGGTGCATTGTCGGGAACTGCGAAATTAGAATTGCTAGATGCCATTACTAACCAGCCGATTAATGAAATCTTAGGTCTTAAAAATTCAGAACTTAAGTTTAGCGCTGAGGCGGGCCAGTCGGCACCGCTATTCTGGAAGTTAACGATTCCAACTGGAAAAGTACAAGCAATTACCCATCGAGTAATTGCCAAGGCAACGAATACGGATGGACTTACCTTCTCTGATGGAGAAGAAGATGCCTTGCCAGTCTTGGTTAATCGAATGCTGGTGACGGAATCAATGCCGCTTCCTGTCCGCGGTGGACAGACCAAGACTTTTGATTTTAAAAGAATGCAGGAATTGTCTGCTTCAAACACCTTGCAAAATCACAAGCTGACTTTAGAGTATACTTCTAATCCCGCTTGGTATGCTGTTCAAGCATTGCCTTATTTGATGGAATATCCTTATGATTGTACAGAACAAATATTTAGTCGCTTTTATGCGAATAGCTTAGCCAGTTCTGTAGCCAATGCTCATCCAAAAGTTAAATCTGTTTTTGATGCTTGGAAAAATACGGATGCACTCTTGAGTAATTTATCTAAAAACCAAGATCTAAAAGCCGTAATTCTAGAGGAGACTCCTTGGCTACTAGATGCTCAGAATGAAGCACAGCAAAAGAAGAATATAGGACTCCTGTTTGATCTAACCAAAATGGCAGAAGAGCAAAATCAAGCTGCTAAGAAAATTGCGGAACGACAAAACGGAGATGGTGGTTTTTCTTGGTTTCCAGGAGGGCGATCGAATACTTATATCTCACAATATATTGTTGAAGGATTGGGGCATTTGAAGAACTTGGGGGTAAAGGTAAGTGATCGAAATGATGCCTTTGCGAGTGCGATTCCAAAATCGATTCGGTTTATGGACAATAAAATGCTTGAACGCTATAAGTGGATTAAAAAGCATTCCAAAGATATCAAGGAGGACCATTTGAATAGTTTAGAAATTCATTATTTATATGCTCGATCTTTTTTCTTGGATCAAGAAGTTAAGGGGGCAGCTAAGGAAGCCTACAACTATTTTATCCAACAAGCAGAAAAATATTGGTTGAATAAGGGAACCTATCAGGAAGGAATGATTGCTTTGGCACTATTTAGAAATGGAGAAGAAAGTACCTCAAAAGATATTATCAAGTCGCTGAAAGAAAGAAGTTTACAGAATGAGGAAATGGGCATGTACTGGAAATTGCCAAGAGGGTATTATTGGTATCAACATCCAATAGAAACCCAAGCTCTAATGATTGAAGCTTTTCGAGAAATTACGATGGATGTAAAAGCCGTAGAAGAGATGCGCATTTGGTTGCTAAAGAATAAACAGACCAATGCATGGAAAACGACTAAGGCGACTGCCGCAGCAGTATATTCCCTTTTGATAGATGATAAAAAAGGAAGTATAGGTGGCTGGTTGTTAGAAGATAATCCTTTGCAAGTAAGTTTGGGGGATCTAAAAATTGAACCTAAAAAAGAAGAACTACAAGCCGGAACAGGTTATTATAAAACCAATTGGCGCGGGGAAGAGATCAAAGCATCCATGGCAAAAGTGAAGATTAAAAATGACAATAAAGTCATTGCTTGGGGAGGATTGTACTGGCAGTACTTTGAGCAATTGGATAAGATTACGACATTTGAGGAAACGCCTTTGCAAATGAAAAAGGCGGTCTTTAAGGAAGTCAATTCTGATCGTGGTCCGGTCTTAGAAGCTTTGGAAGATGGTGCGGTTCTTAGCCCTGGCGATAAGGTGAAAATCAGAATTGAGTTGCGAGTTGATCGAGACATGGAGTATGTACATATGAAAGATATGCGCGGAAGTGGTTTTGAACCAATGAATGTCTTGAGTACTTATAAATACCAAGGAGGTCTAGGATATTATGAAAGCACCAAGGATGTTTCCACTAATTTCTTTATGGACTTTTTGCCGAAAGGCACCTATGTCTTTGAATATCCGCTACGGGTCACTCATAAAGGAGATTTTTCTAATGGAATTACTTCTATTCAGTGTATGTATGCCCCTGAATTTTCTAGTCATTCAGAAGGAATTCGTTTGCAGGTAGAATAAGGATTAGATATTGGTACTAGATTTATAAAACGTTTAAGGCTGGTTTATTATAAACTTTCTGATTAGCCTTTCTTGGTCGTTTTTTCCATTATTTCGGTCGAGAAAAAGAATCACTTCAAAGAGAATAAGCCTAATTTTACAGCGTATTCAAACCTAAAAATCAGACATTTTGAAAAAACGCGATATTGCAAAAGCAGTTTTCAATCAAATAAAAAAAAGAAGTATGAGTGAGCCTAATAAAGAGCGACTTACTGCCGCCGATATGATCATCCGAAATCACGTAATTTGGTCAATGGGAGCAGGAATGATTCCCATATTAGTAGCCGATATCTTTGCGGTATCTGCCTTACAATTGGATATGATTCGTCAATTGAGCCGGGTATACGGCGTAGATTTTCAGGAAACCCAGGGTAAGGCCATTGTGACCTCTCTGACTTCTTCTGCCTTGGCAAGAATTGGCGCGGGAAGTGTTATAAAGTTAATTCCAGGAATCGGATCTTTCCTTGGCGGTGCGACGGTTTCGGCTTTCGCCGG
>CAYQRA010000610.1:0-4602 GCA_964419315.1 uncultured Saprospiraceae bacterium
GGAGAATATACCCAAACGCATAGAGCAGACTTAGTGTTTCACATGTTGTTTAATCATTTGGTAAACTTATTAAACTTACCAAGAATCAGCCTTAAACTGACTATATAATTAACAAAATTAGGGATATTATAGCGGAATATAGAATGAATTACTCTAATTTATAGAAAGATACCCCCTCTTTACTAGACGAATTGCACTTAGTCATAGATAAAGAAGGGAGGAAAGGGGCTTACGATGGGCTATATTTACTTTTTTACCCATTAAAAGTTTGTAAAGTAAAGGGATTTGTCAGAGAACCAATCTTTTTTGTGTTTGAAACCTTATTTTGAGTCTATTGAAAGTAGAAAAGCTCAGAGGCGCTGACTTTTGACTGTTTCAAATATAATTTGCAAAACCTTTCTATATTTGACCATAATTCTTTTGTTCTTTTTAAGTGTTTCTAAAATAAATGTCTGAAAATCCAACCATAAGTATATTGAAAGCGCTTCGGGCAGGAGATAAATCTGTCTTGCAAAGGCTTTTTAATAATCACTACAAGGAGGTATGTAGAACGATTTATCGTTTTGTATCTGACCAAGCTCAATCGGAAGATTTGGCGCAGGAAGTGTTTATTCGCTTGTGGCAAAAAAAGGATAAGCTTGATATCAATACTTCTTTTGGTGCTTATTTGCACCGAATGGCAATCAATGAAGCACTTAGTTTTCTAAGAAAAAGAAAACGACAAGCTGGTAAACTGGAAGAAATAGGAGGAAATCCTATCCCTTCCGCTTATGAGGAAACCGATGGAGAAGAAATTTTGATCCAAAAAGAGCTCAAAGATCAAGTAACAAGCGCCATCGATGAACTTCCACCACGCTGTAAGACTATTTTTCAACTGAGTCGTTTTGAACAACTGACTTATCGGGAAATTTCTGAAAAATTGGACATTTCGATTAAAACAGTAGAACATCAAATGGGAAAAGCCTTGAAAAATCTAAGGGTTTCCTTAAAAAATCATTTGCAAGAATGGCTTTTTTGGCTCCTATTTACGGGGCTTTTTTAAGAATTTGCGAGCTTTTTAGCGGTTTAGTGCTGTTGAAAAAATAAAATTTTCTTTTTAGTTTTCTATTTTTAAAGAGACTTCACTTCCTACGGTCGTTTCGCATACTTTAAAGAATGAAAAACAGAAAATTTATTTTTTCAACGTTACTTGATCCATTTTTTTTGAAAAAAATTAAAATTAGATAGGGGGGATGCTTCCTTCGTGTCGTCTTTAGAATAGAAATAGGTAAATAATGAAAGAATCCGATCCAATAGATATGATCACAAAGTTCCTTTCTGGCAATATGTCCGGAAAGGAAAAGGATGATTTCCTCCTATGGATAGATCATTCTGATGAGCATAAAGCACTTTTCGAGGAGCTTTCACAGGTTTGGGATTTATCGGATAGCTATGAGGTGCCTGAATTTGAAACCAATGTGCCCGAAAACTGGACTAAGGTGGAAAGCCGCCTAGATGTAACAAGCGCTCCAAAATTGAAAGCGCTGGAATCAGAGGCGAAACTCAGGAAAATAGGTTTTCCAAAGCAACTATTGCAGATCGCCGCTGTCTTTTTGATTGTGTCTTTGGCTGGTTGGTGGTTTATGAAAGGAAATTTTGTGGAAACGCCAGATTCAATGGTTTTGGTGAAAACCACCTTGGAGGAAGTGAAAGAAATTGAATTGCCAGATGGGACGAAGATTTGGCTGAATGGAAATAGTGAATTGGCTTATGATGAGGTCTTTGAAAAAAGAAAAGTAGAATTGAGAGGAGAAGCCTTTTTTGATGTTGCCAAAAAGGAAGAACAACCATTTGAAATTTATAGTGGAGCTGCAAAAACGGTAGTCTTGGGAACGGCCTTTAATGTAAGAGCTTATCCAGCAGAGACAAAAGTAGAGGTAACCGTTGTTCGCGGAAAAGTTGCTTTACAGGAAAAAGCGCATCCAGAAAAATCAGTGATCCTCGAAGCAGGAAATGCGGGAACTTATAAAAAAGCAGCAAAGAAAGTAGTGAAAGAAACCAAGGTCAAAAAGAATGCAGATTCTTGGAAAACGAATCAATTGAATTTTGAAAATGTTTCTTTTGTCGAATTCTTGGAAAGTTTGGAGCGACATTTTAAAGTGAAAATAGAAACGACAAATAAGGACTTGTTGAACTGTCATTTTACGGGAGATTATCGAAATCCAGAGCTGGAACAAATTTTTCAGGTTATTGAATTTGGCATGGATATCAAAATAATAAAAGAAAAGGACCGATACCTTTTGGAAGGTAAAGGCTGTAAATAAAGTAGCTAGGGGAAGATCCCCGATGAAGTCCTATCAATGATGTACGAAACCCTCTTTCTTAAGCCATAACTTAAGAGAACCATGAAAAAGATCTTTACAAGCTTTTTGATTTGTTTACTGGCTGGCGTCTTCGCCTTCGCTCAGGAAGCCGGCTTGGAAAAAAAAGTAAGCCTCAATTATCAAAATGTTTTACTAGGCAATGCCTTGGAAGCAATTAGCCATGATTATAATGTCTACTTTTCCTACAGCAAAGATTTTATCCCCGTTGGCGAGCAAGTGAATGTCAGTGTTTATAATCAACCACTTTCAAAAGCCTTGGATGAATTACTTGCACCTACTCAAGTAGTGTATGCACCCATCGGTGATCAGATCGTTTTACGGGTCAACGATACCAAACCCGTTATCAAAAAGAAAGAAGAAGAATGGATTGGATCAGTAGAAGAAATTCCTTCCACTTCCACCATAGAGGTTTATACTTCTTCAAAACCAATAGCGAAAAAAACGTTACCCAAAGTCAACAAAACGATACCTGTTCGACCAACACCTTTGATGAGAACGCCTGACTTGCAGCAGGTAGAATGGACAGATGATATGTTGATTTTGGATAAGGATGCCTTAGTCGTAATTCCTTATGAATTGCCAATAGAAGAGGACTATCAGCGGATCGCTCAATTATCTGTTCTCCCAGATGTCGGTACCAATTTGGGGAAAAGTAAGGAGATAACTAACAATGTATCGGTGAATGTTTTGTGGGGCAAAAATGGTGGAGTCAATGGAGTAGAAGTGGGAGGGTTGGTGAACACGATAACGGGAGATGTAAAAGGAGCACAAGTTGCCGGAATTGCAAATAAAGTACAAGGGGATTTGGGAGGTACAGACCTGCTAAAGAATAATGGAAAAAAGAGAAGGGCTGGTTTACAAGTTGCTGGAATTGCCAACGTCGCAGGTTCGGTAAAAGGAGCACAATTTTCGGGCATTTATAATAGAGTAAGTAAAGGGAATTTGCAAGGAACTCAAGTCGCTGGAATTGGAAATAAAGTAGTAGGAAGTGCGGAAGGTTGGCAGGTGTCTGGGATTTTTAATACCAACGAAGGAGATGCTGGTTTTCAAGTGGCTGGAATCGTTAATAATGCTAGAGATGTATCCAAAGGTCAAGTGGCTGGAATAGTCAATATTGCTAGGAAAGTTGAGGGCTTTCAAATTGGATTAATCAATATTTCAGATTCGATAAATGGTACACCAATTGGCCTTTTAAACTTTGTAAAACATGGGTTCAATCGACTGGAAATCAGTCGATCAGAAACTTTTGACTTGACTTTGGGAATCAAATTTGGAGCGCCTTCTTTTTATAATATCTTAGAAGTCAATACGGTCGAAATTACTGGGGAAAGAAGTATTTTTAACCATACACCACATTGGGCATTGTCTTATGGAATTGGTACTTCGATGAGGCATAAGAAAAAACTAAGTTTTCAATTAGAGGCTGTAGCAAGTCAAGTCAATGAAGGAAGTGTTTGGACGCGACCACTCAATATGCTTGGTCAACTTCGACTAGTTGGAAATCTACGCTTGGCCAATCATTTTAACCTCTACGGAGGACCTTCTATAAACGTTTTTGTTAGCAATCTTTACAATACAGAAACACAGGAATTTGAGTCACAAATGTTTAGAGCTCAATCGATCACAGATCGCGTCAGATTAGGAGCTAAACCACAGCGTGTCGAAACTTGGGTAGGTTATAAATTCGGCATTAGATTTTAAATAAAAAAATTAAAAAATAAGTTCTTTAAACGAGTCAGTAAACTTGATTGGTAGAGCCAATACTATATCTAAAAAAAAGTAGACGTTAAATAAATTATTAAAATAATCACAAGATTTTCTCAGGCATTTGTCCACGGAGAGACGGGGATCGCTTTGCCTGATTAACAAAATAAAAATAGACATATGAAAAACACAATGCTTAGTTTCGATAAGCTTCGTGCAAGCTTGATGATGGTTTTCCTAATGGGAGCATCTATCCTTTCCGCCCAACAAGAAACCCTTTTTGGTCGCGCTCATTCTGCTGGTTTCTTCTTTAGCCCGATTGTAGAATACAGTATGTGGAATAAAGAAGTTCGTGCTTCCTCTGGAGGAGGATTGGGTTTGGTGATCGACAATTTTTTTATCGGCGGATATGGCGTTGCGGCGGTCAATATTGATGCTTTGATTGACAATAATGGAGACGAAGTACAAGTAGATATTGCTCACTCAGGTTTGTGGCTTGGATACGTTTGGCCTTCTCACAAAGTCTTTCACCTTT
>CAYQRA010000611.1:0-4598 GCA_964419315.1 uncultured Saprospiraceae bacterium
CTTTATATCAACAACAAAAACAACACCTTTAGCGAAAGCGCCGCCCAATACGGCCTCCAAGACAATAGCAATTCCAACCACGCCAACTTTTTTGATTATGATCTCGATGGAGATTTAGATTTATTTTTACTCAACCACCGACTTGGATTTAAGGAAGCGGTAAGAATGCGTTTGCAACAAAACCCAGATGGAAGTATCGTAAGACTCACTGATCCACAATCGCCTTTTGAATCGGATCGCCTTTATCGAAATAATGGCAATGGAAAATTTACAGAAGTCACCCAAAAGGCAGGTTTGACCAACTCTGCTTTTGGCCTCAGTGCCACCGTCTCTGATCTCAATCAAGATGGCTACCCCGACATCTATGTCGCCAATGATTATATCGAACCCGATTATGTCTACATCAATAATGGAGATGGGACTTTTACCGATCGCTATTTTGATTACCTCCGACACTCTAGCCAAAACAGTATGGGCTGCGATATTGCCGACTTCAATAATGATGGCCTCGTAGACATTGTGGTATTGGATATGATCGCGGAAGATCCCATTCGATATAAAGAATTGATGAACGTGATGCAATTGGAACGTTATAATCAATTGGTTCAATATGGCTATGGACATCAGGCAGGTCGAAACATGTTACAGGTCAATAATGGCAATGGTACTTTTAGTGAAATTGGTCAAATGGCAGGAATCGCAGCAACCGACTGGAGCTGGGGCGCGCTGTTTGCAGATTTTGATAATGATGGATACAAAGATTTATACATCGGCAATGGTTATAAACGCGATGTAACCAACCTTGATTATATGACCTATACTCGCGATTCTATCGAACGAAGTGGTGGTCTTACCAAAAGGCGTTTTCCGGATATCAATGATTTTTTAAACATGATCCCTGCGACGCCACTTCGCAACTATATGTTCCACAACAAAGGAGACCTCACTTTTGAAAACATTTCAGAAGGATGGGGATTGCCTGAAAAATCTTTTTCTAATGGCTCCGCCTATGGCGACTTAGATGGGGATGGTGACATCGATCTTATTGTCAACAATATTGGTGATCCTGCTTTTATTTATGAAAACAAATCTAATGGCATTAGCGGTAGCAATTATCTACAAGTCAGCCTAAAAGGCCCAAAGGCCAACACCTTGGGAATTGGCACCAAGATCACCGTTTCTTATGAGGATCAAATCCAGTTTCAAGAAGTCAATCCCACTCGTGGTTTCTTTTCTTCCAGTCAGCATTTGGCTCATTTTGGTTTGGGAGAAAAATCAGAAGGTATTACCGTAGAAGTCACGTGGCCTGATGGCAAAGGAGAAATTTTAGCCAATACAACAGCCAATCAAAAACTTAGTTTTGATTATAGCAATGCCAAAAAAATAGATCAACCCATCATCAAAAAAGCAGCGCCTATATTTGCAGAATCTGCTAAAAAAATGGGCATCGATTATAGCCATAAAGAAAATGAATACGAAGATTTTAATCGGGAGAGATTATTGCCGCATCAATTGTCTAAGTTTGGTCCGCAGCTTGCGGTGGGAGATGTCAATGGAGATGGACTAGAAGATTTTTATGTGGGCGGAGCCATGCAGAGTGCGGGTGCTTTGTTTATACAAAACCAAAAGGCCCAATTCACCAAAGCCAGTACTGCAACTTGGGAAGCAGATAAACAATATGAAGATGTAGACGCTGTATTTTTTGATGCAGATGGTGATCAAGATTTAGATTTATATGTCGTAAGTGGCGGCGCAGCGGCCAACCCTGGGAGTGATATTTTTCAAGATCGCTTATACCTCAATGACGGTAAAGCTACTTTTAGTAAAGCTCCTAATCTGCCCAAATTTACCGCCAGTGGTGCCTGTGTAAGTGCGATGGATTTTGACAATGATGGAGATACCGATATTTTTGTGGGGGGTCGATTGACCCCCGGTGCTTATCCTAGTGCTCCGCAAAGTCACTTGCTCCAAAACGACCAAGGACAATTTACGGACGTCACTGCACAAGTGGCTCCCGACTTACAAAATGCAGGGATGCTTAGTGATTTGGTTTGGACTGATCTGGATGGAGATCAAAAGGCAGAATTGGTGGTGGTCGGAGAATGGATGCCCGTTAGTGTTTATCAATACAATGGAAAGAAATTCACCAATGCAACCAAAAAATTTGGTTTACAAAATCAGAAAGGTTGGTGGAACTGTGTTCGTGCGGATGATTTTGATGGCGATGGTGACATCGACCTTGCCGTTGGTAATCTTGGTAGTAATACTCGAATGAAAGCTTCCGCTTCTGCCCCATTGGCCATCTTTGCGAAAGATTTTGACAACAACAAACAAATCGATCCCATCTTGGCGTATAGTCATAATGGTTCCTTTTATCCATTTGCCGGACGCGATGCGATGGCGAAGCAAGTTCCAAAAACCAAGAAAAAATTTCCAAGGTATTCCATCTATGCCCAAGCGACGATGGAAGATGTTTTTTCTAAAGCAGAACTAAAAGATGCGACCCAATTGACGGCCACTAATTTGCAAACGACTTATTTTGAGAATCAAGGCAATGGCAAAATGCAAGCCCGTGTTTTGCCCAATGAAGCACAGGTGAGTACGACCACGAATATTTTTAGTGATGATTTTGACAAAGATGGACATCGCGATTTATTATTGGTCGGTAACTCTTCTACTGCCGAAACCGAGAGTGGGGTTTATGATGCGGGGAATGGCGTATTCTTAAAAGGAGATGGTCAAGGAAACTTCTCTCCTACGTCCAATAAAGCCATTGGTCTTTGGGCCAGCAAAGAAGCACGGGATGTCAAAAGCATTCAATTGGCGAATGGCAAGAAAGGACTTTTGGTGGGGAATAATGATGGCGTTTTACAGGTCTTTGTTTATTAATTTTGCGGTTTGTGGTTTGCGAAAACTACAAAGCCCATAGTGCCCACTTTTGAAAAGAAAATTGAATCCTTAATTACCTATGAATAAATATTCCGTTCTATTTTCACTCCTGCTTTTGACTGCCTGTAGCAGTCTTAAAAACCTTCGTTTAGAAAGTGCTCCGGTTTTTACCGAACAAACGTATTGGTTAAGTCAGCAATATGGATTGGAATATCAGGCAGAAGAAATTTTGGCGACTTATGTTTCTAAAATTAGTAAAATCACTCCTACCCATTATCACTTAGCCGTGTCTCTCAAGGATCAGCCGCAGGTGGCTTATACGATTCAAGTGCGTCGAATCGACTTGGCGATTGATGGATTTATTTCTTCGAAAGAGGACGAATTAAAAATCTATGTGCCTTTGCTATCCTTTCCATTATTTAAAGGCAAGGTTTGGACGGAAACTTTACGCACACAAGACCATCCACGCAGTCCCGTCAAAGAAATTCCTGCTACTTTTGAAGTTAAGGATATTGTAGCATACGATTACTTGCCTAAAGAAAATTTGGCAGGTGAGAAGAAAGCATTTTTAATTGAAATAAAATTACCGGACCAGACTTTATCTTTTCATTATATCCCACCTACTAAAAAATTTCCGGGTACTAGCATGGTCGATTTGTATTTACAATTAGACTTAAATAATCCTAATGCTCCGAAAATGCGAAATGATTGTATCGAGTATGTTCGCTAGCAATATTCTTAGCAGCTGTTGATATTTTTCGCTCAATTTTAAGACCATGATCCTCCCCAAAACCATCGACGAAGTACTCCTCCAACTCGACCGCATCATTGCTCAATCCAGAATAGACCAAAGCCGTCTGGGCTATTTTGCAATTCTCTATCGCGAAGTTACCTTGGCTGTAAAAAAGGGCATTGCCGATGGTTTTTTTGCCGATGGCCCGAGGATGGAACGACTCGATGTGGTTTTTGCCAATCGCTATTTGAAAGCTTATCAGCAATACCAAACCGGAGAAAAGCCCACTCGTTCTTGGATCTTGGCCTTTGACGCGGCGGAGCAAAAAGATTTATTAATTCTTCAACATTTATTTCTAGGAATGAATGCCCACATCAATCTCGACTTGGGAATCGCGGCCGCTACGATTGCTCCAGAAGAAAAAATCCAAGCTTTGCAAAATGACTTTTACAAAATCAATGACATTTTATTTTCGCTCATTGGTACTATGCAAGATCGCTTGGCAAAGGTCTCTCTTTTCTTTGGCTGGATTGATCAATTGGCGGGAAGAAAAGACGAACAGTTTGCCACTTTTAGCTTAAAAAAAGCACGAGATCACGCATGGAATTTGGCCAACCTTTTGGCACCGATTGCTCCGGAGAATTGGGAAAAATTAATTGCTACTGCGGATCAAGGAACCCTAGTTTTTGGAAAACTGATTAGTCAACCAAAGCTGCGGAGTACGCGTTGGATGATTCGGGCGCTCTTGCGTTTTGAGTCGGAAGATGTGGTGGCCAATATGGATCGCTTGGCGGATCGCCAAAAGGAGTTTAATGCTTAGCAAGTATTTAATTCTCCTTTGTCGACTTAGGGTATTCTTAAGCACTATGAGTCGTGCAACTTGGGCTATCGGGAAGGTCTATTGAGCCCCATATCTTTTTTCTCCTAAAAAATACACCATAATTAAAATCTAAACCCGATTGTTCGCTATTACCTG
>CAYQRA010000612.1:0-4597 GCA_964419315.1 uncultured Saprospiraceae bacterium
GCAACAATATCTATTGGAGTCAACGGATTTTGCGTAAGGGGATCATTTCCATCACCAAATACCGCAAAGCTACCATTCCAAAAAGCATTTAAAACACCAACATTATCGGTTTGATCATTATCAAAATGCACATAAGAAGTGTAGCCTAAACCACCATTATTGATTCCATTCCAGTTGAGTACTTGGGTCATGTAATCAAATGTTTTTTCTGCCCCCCAATGCGCATCCGTCGCAGCTTCATCTCGAATAGAGTTGATATTATTCCAATAATTGTCACCGTCAGTAAAATCCACAGCATTATTAATATTAGAAACGCCATAAGCATTTAAAGTTCGGATATTGACATTTGAGCCAATACTGCTTGGGCGATTGGTTTCTCGAAGTCTAAAATTACCGGCATCCGTAGAATCGGTAACGATGGCTTGCTCGCCACTATATTTAGTTTTGGCAATGCCATTGCTATTGGTGTGTCTAAACATACTTTGGGAATAGACTTCTTCTCCCGTTATGGCATTGATGTAATAGGTTCTGGATTGAAAGGGCTGTAGCGCGTTGAGGTCAAATTTATAGACTAGCGTTAGTCGTTCTTTGTTTTTTGAAAAACTAGGATCTAACCAAACCAATTCTGCTTTGGGGTAGCGAGTCGCATTTACATCCTCCATGTCCTCTTTGTATTGTTTCTCTAATGCTACATCTTCCCAGATGTATTGGTCCGCAGGCATCAATTGCAATCCTTTTTGGATCGCTTGGTTGGGAGAAAGTACAGGACTCGCAATTAGGTCGAGCTCTTTCATCCACTCTCCATTGAAACTTTTTACAGCACCTTGTTTTTCGTGGATTAAAAGTTCCCCTCCAATAATTCTTACGCCACGGTGGTATTGGTCGTACCGTTGGTGAGTTATTCCTAATTCATCCGTTTCCGACCTAGATAATTCCAATTTGTCGAATTTAGAAAAACCTAAAACTTTGGAATACTCCGTAAGCAGTTGAGTGGTCGTAAACTGCTGGTTTTCTTTGGTTTTAAACCAACCTTGACTAGTCTGGGCAGAGAAAGGAGCTTGGGCTAGGGATAAGTTAGCGGAGGTCGTTTTGGACGGGAGTTGAAAGTTAAGGAGAAACAAAGCAGAGGCTCCTATTATTCCAATTAAGAGTGTGGTATAAAATTTCATGGATGCTGTTGCGATTTAGATTAAGTTTTTAGGTAACAAGTTTTGTAACAAAATGTTAAAAAGAAACGAATAATAAAGACTTGCAAGATATATTTTATCTACAAGTATTTGAAATGCTGAGCTTAATAAAGGTGGAAATTTGTCCTTAGAACTGCAAGAAAGAGACCTGCATTAAGTGGAAAGAGTAAGAGGAAAGGGTAAAAAAACAAGAAAAGGGTAGAAATTAGCCGAGGTATTATTGTTAAACTAGAAGACAGCCCTATTCTTGAGTGAATAGGGCTGTCTTTGACGGAAATTTATATAGCTTGAGTGTCCTCAATGATAATGTCAGCAGAATCTCCCCCTCCTTTTAAGGTTTTAGTCTGTTGCTTAGTTAAAATTTGTGTTGTCTTGATGTCGTTGAATTGTACGCTCTTTTTCATGGTAGTTATAGTTTGAAGTAATTTAAATAGTTTTCGTAATTGTTTAGAACAAATTTAATTCAGTTTGAGGGGATTAGCCCTTGCAGTTTACATCAAAATTTAACATAGCTATTTTAAATTAATTGGAAAATTTGTAATATAGAGCTTTAGAAATGAGTAGGTAAAAAAATAGAATTGCTTTAAAATTTAATAATTGATGCAGCCATTAAAGGAAATATTTTCTCTAATTAGACCTCGGTTTGAGCGAGAAAAAGAGCAAATATATTTTGATGGGATTTTATCTAATCAATGGAAGAACAATGAAGAAGCGGGTAAAACTATCTGGCCAGAAACGTCTGAAGTTAATCGAAAAATATACCTTTCCCGATTAAAACGCAATGTACTGAATCAGACGGTTCAAAGTACGCTTTTAGCCAAAGGAAATACCCCATATCGGGCAGCTTTTTTCGATTGTTGGCGAAAACTTGCTGCCGTACACATCCTTGGAGGCCTTGGATTACGAAAAGGTGCCATATGGATGGCCAAACATACCTTAAAAAAGGCAATACAGTATGAATTTACGGAGATTGTGGTTAGCCTATACAGAGATTTAGAACTAAAGGAAAGTGTAGTAGGCTCTCCTAAGGAATATGTCAAATATGCCAAACTAGTAGATCATTTTGAAGAATTGTATACGGCTGAAAATAAAGCAGTTCGATATTTTACAGAATTATCTAGTTTTTTCTCTAATTCAAAAGCGGATGATTCAGAGTTGATTGAATTGGTAAGTGGTTTTGTTGAGGACTTAGAAAAAGACCTAAAAACCTATCCTTCTTATCGCTATACTTATTATACTTTAAATCTGATGGCTACCCATGCTCAATTGATTAATGACCACAATGCATTGGGAAATATCTGTAAAGATGCTTTGGACTTTTTCAGTAATAAAGGCTATCCGATACCTCGCACGGTAAAATTTACTTTTACCTTCAAGCCGATCACCGCAGCATTGCAATTGAAAGACTATTCGGCCGCACAAAAGTATATTGATTCCGCATTAACGATGGTTGATGATGGTAGCTATAACCATACGATTTGTCTAATCTATCAAGCTATTCTAGGCTTTCATTCTGAGCAACCCCAATTGGTGCAAAGTGCAATTCGAGCCAATACCAGCACCAATCGAAAAAAATTCCCTGCCGTTGAAGAACAATGGAAAATCATCGAAGCTTATGCACATCTCAAAGATATTGATATCGGGCATAAGTTTAAGTTGTCAAAATTCTTAAACGAGGTACCCATTTACTCTAAGGATAAGCGCGGTAATAATATTTCTATCATTGTGCTGCAAATGCTCTTCCATCTGAAATTAAATGAACGGGGAAAAATTATTGATAAAATGGAAACCTTGGCGACCTATTCTTATCGGTATTTGAGAAAGGATGATACCTTTCGGGGCAATTGTTTTATCCGTATGTTGAGTTGTATTCCTAAAGCGCATTTCAATGCCATTGCTTTGGAAAGACATGCCAAAAAGTATACGGACCAACTGGGTACTTACCAAGGAGGAGAAATAGAAATCATTCCCTATGAAAAATTGTGGCAACTGGTCTTGGAATATCTAGGAACTGGTCGACGAGGATAGGGCAGTTGTAAAATGAAATGCCAATCCTTTATTCTAAGCTTCTTCTAGTCCCCATAAATGCCCTCTTCTCCGTACTCTATCCTCTTCTTTCTTTCCAATATTAAGTTTTCGTTTTGATTTATTTTTCAAATTTAATTTTCCGTTAACTTACCTTAAAGCTTCCTTTACATTTTCGGGACAAAATTTTGTGCACTTTTATTATAAGTTATTTATCCAACTTCATTGAAAGTCAAAACGAAACCTTTTTTGTGAACCCTCAAAATTTTCCCGTTATGAAAGCCACGAAAATCCATCGCTCTTTTTTCCTCGCCTTATTGGGCCTTTTCCTTTTTAACTCCTGTGCCGAAATCCATCAATTAGCAGGGAGTGAAAAATTTCTTCAATCAGAACTCGATGCAGGGCATTACGATACCGTTGTTACCTATTGTGTGAAAAAGCTTCGAGGCAAGAATAAGAAAAAGCAAAAATTTGTAACGGCTTTGGAGGAGGCTTTTGATCGAGCCAATAAAAGAGATATGAAAAGAATAAACCATCTCGATAAAAAAGGCGATGTGAGAAGTTTGGAAAGTGTATTGAGTATTGCCAATACGATTGATGCCCGTCAAAGGTTATTAGCGCCTCTACTTCCGGTAATAGATAAAGAGGGATACAAGGCAGAATTTCGCTTTGTAAAAGTAGAAGAGATCCATGAAAAATCTACAGATAGAGTGGCTGCTTTATTATATGAACAAGGATTGGATTATATGGCTGCTGCGGAGCGAGGGAGCAAAAACGATGCACGAAATGCTTATAATACCTTTCGGAAAATTGATAGCTACTTTACGAACTACCGAGGTGTTGATCAACTTAAAGCCAAAGCACATAGTATTGGAATTACTCATATTCGATTTCGAGTAGATAATAATTCTCCCGTAATTGTACCCCGAAGATTTATGGAGGAAGTCCAAAGCTTTGGTACCAGAGACCTCAATTCTTTTTGGAATAAATTTTACTTGGGAGATAATGCCGCAAGAAAAATGGATTTTGAAGTCGTGATGAAAGTCAAAGATGTCCAAGTCTTACCCGAAAGTGTCAAGGAAGTAGAATACATTGATCGCAAAGAAGTAGAAGATGGCTGGGAGTACGTACTCGATGAAAATGGCAATGTATTGAAAGATACCTTGGGCAATGATATCAAAATTCCTCGTTACCGTTTTGTAGAAGCGTTTGTGTTAGAAACTTTTCAGCATAAGGAAGTAAGAGTACAAGCCCAATTAGAATTTGTAGACCTAAAAAATAATGCATTAGTGGACACCCAGAGATTGGGGAGTGTAGCTGTTTTTGAAAATTATGCTTCTACTTACCGTGGAGACGCTAGAGCATTGAGCTCTCGAACTCGATGC
>CAYQRA010000613.1:0-4579 GCA_964419315.1 uncultured Saprospiraceae bacterium
GTGGCCAGGTTGGTGGCGGGCTACTTCGGCTTCTTTTTCAAGAATAGCAATTTTACAATCTGGTCTACGCTCTTTGATTTGTAAAGCTGTAGCTAAACCAATGATTCCTGCTCCGATGATAGCAACGTCAAAATGATCTGTAGGTGACAAAACCAAATTATTTGGGTTTTACTGGTTTTGAAATGATTTCTTAAGTGATTTTCATTTAGCTAAAAGCCAGCTCCTTATTTAAGTTGTTAGGTGTTTAAACAACTTCTAAATGAAAAACGACGAATTTATTTTTTCGAGTGTTCTTGATTTGCTTATGCAAGTAAGCAAAACAGAAGAAATAAATCAATCAATAATGTTAGTATCAAATGAAAATTAATAAATTTTTGCTGCTATTTTAGGATATCCGATTATTTTAACTCAAATGGGATCACTTTATTTTCTTCCCAAACAAAATTGGTTTCGATTAATTGGTAAAAGTCTTTTAGGTAGGATTTGAGGATTTGTTTGTCTACGATGCTTAAACCTTTCTGCTTTTTGATGATGAGAAATATTTGTTCTTTTTGATTGATAAAATGGCGAATTGCTTTATTCATAGATTTGGCATTCAAATCGTTTCCGATCATTACTCGATCAAGTACACTTTTGAGTTGAAAATCGGTGTTGGGAGTGGCATAAGGAGCATTTACCAAACCTGAAAAATCGAAGTCATAGGGAACTGGAATTTGATGTTGGTCTGTTCGGTCTTGTAAAACCTTGACATTGCGATGAGCTAAAAAATCCCAATCTGTATTGCCAATCATCAATTGAAAAAGAGCTAATCTAGCTGCGGCATCTTGACTTTGGGGAACCGTCGTTTTAAAACTGCAATCGCAATCATCGGCATTCATTCGATCTTCCAATTCATCTTTGTCTTCAATCAAAATTCCATAACGTTTCATCTTTGGCAATTCCTTTCCTGAATCCGTATAAGTGATTTCTACCAATTGGGTTTGGAAGCTTTGCGGAGTAAGTTGCTGATAGAGCTGATAGGCCAAATATTCTTTGAGAATATAGGAACGAGTAGCTTCTTTGTTGTGGCAATGAGTAACCAATTTGAATGTTTTGTAATTGCCTAGGTTGATTCCTTCTAAGTTTTTTTCTTGAAGTTTTATTTTTAATGGTGGAAAGTCGCAGATGCGGCGACGAAACTTTCCACGGACTTTTATTTTTACTGGACTTGTGTAGGTCTTCTTGGTTTTGTGATAAACCGTGAGTGATGCAGCTTGGTAGTTTCCTGCATTTTTATCGGCAATGAGTTGGGTGAAATTTGCTTCTAGCCTTAGCGGCAATACCTCTAGTTCTTGCCATTCCTGAAACAGGCTAGCTCGGTCGATGGGCAATCGAATGCTATCAGCAGGAGGGCAATTTTTTGCCAATACGTATGGAGAAAAGATGGGGAGGTTTATTATAAGTAAACAAATAATAAGGAATTGTTTTTTTACTAGGGTCATTTGCAAAGTTGAATTTTTGAGTATGCTTAAAAAGACATTTATAAACAAAGATATGGAGCTTTGCCAAATTTCATTCTATTAGATCTATTAATTCGAAATAATAATCGACAAATGGAAGTGAATGGATGGAATACGGAATATTATTTTGCTTAATGGCTTTTACTAGAGAAGCTTATTGGGGGAGTGATACGATATAAAAGGTTTTTTCACTAACTTCCCTTGCCAAAGAAGGAACCGATGAATGGTTTTCTTTTTAAATAACTTCTTAGAGAGGATAAATTGGAGGAAATGATTAAAATTTTTTGGATGCCTGATACTGTATTTCGCTATTGTCTTTTGGGGGGCTTACTTTTTTTGTTGACAAACTGTAAAGTTGTGGAGTACAAAACGATTTACCAGCCGGTTTCTACAGAAGAGTTTAATAAAAAACCCAAACGGGTAATTTTGATGATTGGAGATGGAATGGGTTTGCCTCATATCACCGCCTCCATGTATAGCAATGGCAATCGCTCTATATTAGAGGCCTTTCCGGTAGTCGGCTTGCAAAAATGTGATTCGGCAGATGCCTTAGCGACTGATTCGGCGGCGGCGGCAACGGCGATGGCTTGTGGGGTCAAAACTTTTAACCAAGCAATTGGTGTCGACATAGATACGATTCCTCAAACGAGTATCTTGATCCAGGCTGGGCAAAAGGGATATGCCACGGGCTTGGTCACGACTTCTAGTTTGGTTCACGCAACGCCAGCAGGTTTTTATGCCCATTCTTCTCAAAGGTACCAATATGAAGATATTGCAAAAAACTTTTTGCAAGCCAATATTGATTATGCCGTTGGTGGTGGTAAAAAATATTTTGATCGTCGCGATAATGATGAACGCAATCTTTTGGAAGAATTGGAAAGCCAAGGTGTTCGTGTTTCTAGTTTTTTAGAAGAAACTTTTCAATCAAGTTCTCCGAGTAGCAAGCAGCCTTTTGTATTTTTTACTGCAGATTCCGAGCCCCTTCCTGCTTCGCAGGGGCGGAATTATCTTTCTCCAGCTTGTCGAAGTGCGACTAAGTATTTATCCAAGAGAAGTTCAAATGGATTTTTCCTCATGATTGAAGGAGCCCAAATCGACTGGAGCGGTCATGCTCGCAATGGCAAGGAGTTGCTTTCTGAAATGGAAGATTTTGAAAAAGCAGTGGCGACTGTCCTGAAATTTGTTGAAGAAGATAAAGAGACTTTACTCATTGTTACCGCAGACCACGAAACTGGAGGATTGACCATCTCCCCTAATTCTCTTCCAAACGAAGACCTTAAACTTGAATTTGCCAGTAATGCGCATACTCCACAAATGGTTCCTGTATTTGCAACCGGCCCCGGTGCTTCTTTTTTTACAGGTGTCTATGATAATACCGAAATCTACAAAAAACTTAAGGTGCTCATGGGCTTGGAATAACTCATTATATATAGTGAGTTAAACAAAAAAAAATAACTTTCATTTTTTTCTGAAAATTTATTTAAATCAAAAATTTCATAATCATCTGATTTATAGGTGTTTATGAAGTAGAACCGCTTTCTGAAATGCTAAATACCTGACTTTTCTTATATTTTGTTTAACTTTTACTTGGATTTTGTTAAACGAAATTGTAGATTTGTTTAACATTAACACCGGATATCTTTCCAAGAGTTAAACAAAATCTCAAATCTGATGTCAGCAATAGAGTTTTATGATCGATTCAACAGTGTAACCTCTCTTTTAAATGCCTTTGCTTTCAACTTAACTAAAAACCGAGATGATGCTCAGGATTTATATCAAGAAACCGCTTTCCGAGCGATCAAGAATCGCGAGAAGTTTACCCCAGGGACAAATTTCAAGGCTTGGTTAATGACGATAATGAAAAATATTTTCATTAATGACTACCGTAAGCGAGTCAAGAGAAATACGATTATGGATGCTACAGATAATAACTACTTTATCAATTCAGGGAGCCGTACGGTCGTGAATGAAGGAGGAGCCAATATTTTAATCGACGAGCTAACAGGGATGATTGATGCTTTAGAAGATGGCTTTAAGATTCCTTTTTTGATGCACTATCAAGGTTATAAATACCATGAAATAGCTGCTCAGATGGAGTTGCCATTAGGAACAGTGAAGAGTCGAATATTTTTTGCGAGAAAAGAATTGAAAAGAAAAATAGAGGTTCGCTATCCTACGGAAACGAACTTGGCCAAGCAAGACGCTTTCTAATCCAATAGAAATTATTTCGTTTCGCTTTTAGAACTCCTATCCCCATTTGATTTTTCTAGGAGGCAAAGAGTTTCACGAACCAAAAATAATAGTAGTCGTCTTTCTAAGAATTTGATAAAAATTCTTTAAAAGAAGATTCAAAGATAAATGTATCAATGGTTTTTACTAAAGCCAGCTACCTTTCCCCAAATCGTAGTTGGCTTTTTTTATTGCCAAAAATTTTGAATTCCTACGAATTATTTAACTTTGAAGGCGCGCAAAAGGTGAACAATTACAAACGATTAAAATCAAAAATCTGTGAGCCGTCCTACCTTTAAAGAACTCATCAATGGAAAAAAGCCTGTATTAGTAGATTTCTTTGCTACTTGGTGTGGCCCATGTAAAGCCATGACCCCTGTTTTGAAAGAAGTCAGTAAGCAAGTTGGAGACCAAGCAACGATCATCAAAGTTGATATTGATAAAAATCCCAAGTTGGCAGAACAGCTGCAGGTCAGAGGAGTACCTACCTTTGTGTTGTACAAAAGTGGAAAAATCATTTGGCGTCAGTCCGGGATGCAATCTGCCCATCAACTGAAAGAAGTGATTATTGCTAATGCTTAAAAAATCCTTTGTTTTTGGTTCCTATACAAACCTTCAGTGTCGGTTTGTCCAAGAACGTGTGTTTTTACAGAAGAGAGGAAGTTTCTCCAGTTTTGGCCACAAATAAAAGCTTATAAAATCGTAGCGCTTCAAGAAGATTTAAAAATTTTTCTTTTCCTATTGCGCTTTACAGAAAAAGATGATACATTTGTGCCGCTAATGACAGAAACGTCAAGCTGGTGCCTTAGCTCAGTTGGTAGAGCA
The DNA here is from genome assembly GCA_964419315.1 of uncultured Saprospiraceae bacterium. Classification (GTDB taxonomy): domain Bacteria; phylum Bacteroidota; class Bacteroidia; order Chitinophagales; family Saprospiraceae; genus CALLVY01. The sequence goes on from CAYQRA010000613.1 coordinate 4,554, forward strand.
ATGGACTGAAAATCCATGTGTCCCTG
>CAYQRA010000614.1:0-4572 GCA_964419315.1 uncultured Saprospiraceae bacterium
TACTTATACCGTTACGGATGTCAATGGAAATACCAATACCTGTGCTTTAAGTATTGTGGTCAGCGACGATCAAAATCCTACTATTTCTTGTCCACCCCTTGGCACCTTTTCTGCTACTACCGATAGTTGCAATCTGGTGGTAACGGATAATCTGGCACCAACAACTTCTGATAATTGTGGCGTAGCAAGCGTCACCTATGAATTGACTGGTGATAGAACCGGATCAGGAATGGATGATGCGACTGGATTGACTTTCCCTGTTGGAAGTACAGATGTTACTTATACCGTTACGGATGTCAATGGAAACACGAATACTTGTTCTATTACAGTTACCGTAAGTGATGACCAAATACCAAATGTTGACTGTGCTTCTGTAGATGCTTTTGATGCTGAGTTGGGAGATTGTGACGTAACGGTCACCAATAATTTAGCGCCGACCGTCTCTGATAACTGTGGCATCGCTACCATAACTTATGTACTGACTGGTGATATGACTGGATCAGGAATGGACGATGCAACGGGATTGACTTTTCCTGTTGGAACGACCAACGTTACTTATACCGTCACGGATGTCAATGGAAACACGAATACTTGTGCATTAGTAGTACAAGTAAATGATAAAGAAAATCCAAGTCTAGTTTGTCCGATGGATACGACCGTGATCGTTCCTGTTGGTACGACTTCGGCAATTGTTGGAAATATTGATTTAACAAGTTCAGATAATTGTGGAATCTTATCAGAGTCTTATTCTATTGCAGGTGCTAGTCCGGTAATGGGATCTGCGAGTAATCAGACTTTTCCTACGGGAACAACGGAAGTCACCTATTATGCAGAAGATGTCAATGGAAATCTTGACAGCTGCTCCTTTAATGTGACCGTCAACGAACCACCTACTGGAGATTTAGTAGATTGCCCGGGCGATCTAGAAATTGACAATGATCCAAATTCTTGTGTCGGAACAGTCTCAGGAATTGCGCCTATCCTTTTGGTCGATCCTTTATTGATTCAAAGCATTGATTTTGAATTATTCAATGTCCATGGAATGACTACAGGAATGGATGATGCTAGTGGACAGGTATTACCGCTTGGAATTACCACCATCCGGTATATCGCCACAGATATGAATAACCTTAAAGACTCTTGTATTTTTACCGTCACCGTAAATGATGTAATGGACCCGATATGGTCTAGTTGTCCTGACACGGTTCGAGCGAATGTAAATGTCGATGCCTGTGAAGGCATTGCAACTTGGAATGAACCTATACCATCTGACAATTGCGGAATTGCTACCGTTGACCAAACGCATATGCCAGGCGCACTATTCCCCGTCGGAGAATCAACGGTTACTTATACCGCTTTTGATGCTTCGGGTAATTCCGCCGTTTGTAGCTTTGTCGTTATTATGGAAGACAACCAAGCCCCTACGGTGGTTTGTCCTACAGATTTCACCTATACCTATATTGAGGATTGTAAAGCCATTGTAAATTGGGACACTCCTACTCCAATGGATAACTGTCCGGGAGTAACGCTTACCAGTACCCTTGATCCGGGGGATACACTTGACCTACAAGTTGCGACCTCTGTGATTTTCCTTGCCATTGATGCTGCTGGTTTGACGGGGCAATGTACGTTCCCAATTATGGTTCCGGACACCATTCGTCCAACCATCATGGGCTGTCCGAACGATACGATTATCAATACAGATCCAGCAGAATGTTCGGCTGTTTACAACTGGCTCGAGCCTAGTGCTTTTGATAATTGTGTACTCAACCTCTTTAGCTCTTCCAATGACCCTGGAGATGCTTTCCCTCTTGGAGAAACTACGGTTACTTATACCGCTAGAGATGAAGCGGGTAATTCCCAAGAATGTAGTTTCACCGTAACCGTAGTAGACAATCAAGCACCGACTATGGTTTGCCCAAGTCCTCTGGAAATACGCTTAGACGGAACGGTCGTTAGTGATCCGAATAATATTCTACTTTCCGCATCAACTGATATGGGATGTGGCAGCATCAAATTATCTTTTATAGAACCTACTGGTTTTGATAATTGTGTTGGCCCAATACCTTCGACTTTAACTGCAGGAATTGCCAATGGAGAAAGTTTCCCACTCGGCACCACTACTCAGACTTACCAAGTAACGGATACCATTGGATTGGCATTTTCCTGTTCCTTTGATATCATCGTTTTGGATCTGGCTCCGGTGCCCCCTAGTATCATTGGGGGCAATGCGGTCTGCTTAGGTTCTGATGCTCAATTTGCGGTGACCCCACAAGCTGGTGCGACTTATACTTGGTCAGGACCGGGATCTTGGACGGGAACAGGACCAACTCCTGTTAGACCTCAAATTGATATGACTGCAGCTGGAATCTACACCGTCGTTTGTACCACTGCCGAAGGATGTACTTCAAGTGGTTCAGTAGAATTGGTGACGATAGAAGCTCCAGCAATTGAAGCCAGTTCTAACTCTCCCATCTGTACAGATGGCTCTGGTACTTTACAATTGATGGCTAGTCCATTGAATGGTTCTATAGTGGTCACTTCTTGGGTTTGGACGGGGCCAAATGCTTTTAGTTCAACGGCTCAGAATCCCATTATCCCCAGTGCAGATAATGATAACTCTGGCACTTATACCGTAGTTGCTTCAAGTGCAAATGGATGTACCACTGCTGCGACTACCACTGTTGAAATCGTAGAATTGGCGCAACCATCCATTGAGAGTGATTGTGCTGAAAAGGCTTGTGTTGGACAAAGTTGTTTCCTACTCGGTACAGATTTCATTCCTTCTCCCGACACTTACCACTGGGAGGTATCTCCTCCAGGAAATGTCATCCTATCTTCCAATACCAATTCAAATGAAATAGCGATGGAGCCTACTGCTGCTGGTATTTTGATTGTAAGCTATTGGGTCAGTAGTAATGGTTGTTCTTCTGAGGTAGCGACGCTAGAAATCAATGTAGCTGAAAATCCAGAAGCGATTAATGACCAAGAGATTGCTAATTATGAAACCCCCATTGAAAGTAATGTTTTGTGGAATGATAATGTCTCTGCTGATGACGGAGTAGAAGTGATGCTTTCTTCGGGCGTAAGCAATGGTCAATTAGAATTGCAAAGCAATGGGGTTTATTTTTATACCCCAGACAATGGCTTTTTGGGAGATGATCAATTTACGTATCAAGTGTGTAGCACCTGTGATCCTACGCTTTGTGCCACCGCTGTAGTAACAATTTCTGTTGCTTATAATGATGGCGAGTGTGAAGTTCCTACGGTAATTACGCCCAATAATGACGGACTAAATGACGTCTTGTTTATTAATTGTGTTTATGATTTTCAGCGTCCGCAGAACTCTATTTCAATATACAATGAGTGGGGGGACCTAGTCTTCGAAGCTTCTCCTTACCTCAATGATTGGGATGGAACTTTTGAAGGAGGTGATCTTCCTGATGGTACTTATTTCTATATTTTCAAAGCAGATGATAATGCCGAAGCGGACAAAGGCTCTGTTACCGTTTTTAGATAAAAATTAATCGTTCGTTAATAATTTTATAATTATGCAACATAGAATATTTTTTAAAGGTTTATTGAGTTTAATAATTGGACTAAGCTTTGCCGCTACCGGCTTTGCGCAGCAACAAAGCCAATACACCCAATTTATGTATAATCAATTGACCATTAATCCTGCTTATGCGGGTAGCCGTGGTGTTCCTTCCCTGATGGCCCTTTATCGAAATCAGTGGATGGGCTTTGAGGGAGCACCTAAGACGCAATTGATTGGATTTAATGCTCCCCTTTTTGGCGATCGCGTAGGCTTTGGTCTGACGGTATCCAATCACAATATCGGAGTGATGAATTCTTGGTATGGAGCGATGGCTTATTCCTATCATATTCCAATCAGTGAGAATGCTTCTTTCCGTTTGGGTTTACAGGGTAATATGCGATCCTTAGGTTTGGATTTTACAGACCCCTCGGTCGTCATTCGGCAGGAAGGAGATGGATCTATTTTAGCAAACCAAACGATTAGCAATTTTAGTGGAAACTTTGGTGCAGGCATCTACCTTACCGTCAAACAATTTTACTTAGGACTTTCGGCTCCTTATATTTTCCCGACAGAGTTTGGGATAAACAAGGATCAGAACATTCTTGAAATTGCCAAAGAGAGTCCTCACTTCTATGGAATGGTGGGTACCATGATCAAGGCTGGATCGAAGATCCATATAAAACCAGCAGCTTTGGTAAAATATGTACAAAATGCCCCACTTGATGTTGACTTTAACTTGAGCTTTGTATACGACCTAAAACTTACGGCAGGAGTTTCTTACCGTATGGGTGGGGATGGCATAGGTGACTCTGTTGACTTATTGGCTATGTATCAATTCAATAATATTGGATTTGGACTTGCATACGATTATAATCTTTCTCAATTAAACAACTACAACAACGGAAGTATTGAAGCTTTGATTCGCTTTGATTTCATCAAGGAACAAGCAGACATGGCTAACCCACGTTTTTTCTTTTAACAGTACTTTCTAAAGACAAAAAAACATGAGACCGTTTATACCAATTTTTATTTGT
>CAYQRA010000615.1:0-4571 GCA_964419315.1 uncultured Saprospiraceae bacterium
ATTATTTATTTTGAAATAAAAGGTATCGATCAGGCTTGGATCCACGAGAAATTGTGGAGCGATATCATTCAAGGCTATGGAGCAAAGACCAGGAGCGGTAGCGACTACGGTATCATTGGGGCAACTCAGTAAATCCATCTGCGAAAGTGCTGCGCGTACCGGTAGGGTAGTGGCCATCCAGAGTAAGCTAAGGCTTAGCTTAAGTATAACATAGTATGTTTTTGTAAGCATTTAGTCTTGTAGATTTCTACCCCAATCTAAGTTTTTTAAAGATTACAAGTTGTTAATATATGAATAAATTGGAAAATATAAAATGCTTCCCACTTCATTCCAGTATTCTTTTTTGGGAAAATTGCTTTAAAAGATCTGGTTTTAAATGCTTTTAAAAGGGACTGGAAAAGGGCTAGGTGCAGGTATTTTTCAATGCAGAGAAACAACTTGGGATAGGTGGTGCTTTTTTATTTGCGGAGCATTTAAGATTCGATTTTACTGTAAAATTATTTTACTCAGTTAAAAATTTCTTGCAATGTAAATTTCAGTTTTGTTTGCTAGAATACAGCCCGAAAAAGATACCGTTTCTTAGAATGAAAAATTACTAAACAGAGGAGAAAATATCAGTGAAAAGCTTGTTTGAATAGGGTTGTTGGAGGAATATAATTGGTTGATTTGTAGGGTTTTATCACTCTTCTTTAGCGAGTAAATCTGGACGTCGATCTTGGGTGCGTTCCAGTGATTTTTCATAGCGCCAATCGTCGATGGCTTTATCGTTTCCAGATAGGAGAATATCTGGAACTTTCTGACCTCTAAAGTCTGCTGGGCGAGTGTAAACCGGCGGAGCCAATAATTCATCCTGAAAAGAATCGAAGAGGGCAGAAGTCTCATCATTGAGTACGCCCGGAAGAAGTCTGCCAAGCGCATCTACCAATACCGCAGCGGCCAATTCTCCACCTGATAGCACATAATCTCCGATGGATATTTCTCGAGTGACATATTTTTCTCGGATTCTTTCATCAATGCCTTTGTAGTGGCCACAGATTAGCAGGAGATTTTTTTTCAGGGAGAGGTGATTGGCGATTGGCTGGTTGAGGCGTTCGCCATCGGGAGTGAGGAAAATGATTTCGTCATAAGTTCTTTCTGCGCTGCATTTTTCGATACAATTGGCGAGCGGCTCTGGCATCATCACCATTCCTGCTCCGCCACCATATTGATAATCATCTATTTGCCGATGTTTGCCATGGCCAAAATCACGGAGATTGTGAATTTGGACTTCCAATAATCCTTTTTGTTGTGCCCGCTTGAGGATCGAGTGGTCAAAAGGACCACTTAGTAATTCGGGCAATACAGAAATGATATCAATGTGCATATTGGGGAAATCAGATTCAAAAAACAGGTTCCAATTCAAAGAACAAAGCGGTCCTTCGAATTGGAACCTGAGCAAATTAGTTAATGCTCAATAATTCTATCTCAAAAATCAAAGTAGAGAAAGGAGCAATTTTGTCACCAGAACCTCGCTCTCCATAAGCAAGATTGTAGGGAATAAACAATTTCCACTTTGAACCAGTAGGCATCAATTGTAAAGCTTCTACCCAGCCAGGGATTACTCCATTTACAGGGAATGTAGCTGGTTGATTTCTTTGTACCGAGCTATCAAAAACTTCTCCGTTGATTAGGGTTCCGTGATAATGCGTGGTTACTTTATCTTCTGCTTTAGGCTTTGGACCATTTCCTTCCTTCATTACTTCGTATTGCAAACCAGAAGGGAGCGTAGTGACTTCTGCTCTTTTGGCATTTTCTTCTAAGAATTGAAGTTGTCCCTTTGCTTGTTCTTGCGCTTTTGCTTGCATATGAGTCTGAAGCAATTGGTTGGCTTCATTTAAAGGTACTTGTAATTCATTATTGTGAATGACATCTTCGATGCCTTTGGCCAAGTCACTTGGCTTTACTTCTGAGATTCCTTGTTTTTTTAAGTTTTGGGCAACCAAAACTCCTAGGCTGTAACTTAGTTTGTCCATTAAAAGAATATTTTTTATTGGAAGAAGGGGAGAGGGGAAATTTGACATTTTAAAAGGATCAAAGAAAAAACCAAACTCTTCACCGTCAACCAGGATTTCCGTACTGCTCGATTCGGCAAAATCGGAACTCCAGATGTAATAATGGCGCAAAGGTAGGAATAATAATAGACTCTAAAACAAAAAAAGACCTTAGCGGGTAAGAGCTAAGGTCTTTATAGAATAGTATGGATTGAAATTTATTTTTCGCCTGTCTAAATACAGGTCGCTTTTTCGTATTGATTTAATGGAGAATACAGGGTCAAATTTGAAAGTGCTTGTCTTTACAGATTATTTTTTTGCAATCATTTTGTAGGTTTCTTATCGCTACGGCAGATAAGCCAGCCTTACTCGCATCCATTTCGATCTTTACTAAAAGTTGATCTAGATGTTCCTTAATCTGATACTTCTTATCTGGCTCCATAATAAATAATTGTAGTGATTTTGCACTGGCCTTAAATACTCTTCCTATAAGCCAAATAATATGCCGAAATTTCAGAGTAATAAAAAAACCAATTACTTTGTTTTTTAAGTAATTGGTTTTTAGTTGATTATAAAATTAAAAAAATATAATTTACTTTTTTAGCTCTTTGTAATACTCATAAAAATAAGGGATGGTTTCGATTCCTTTGTAATAATTGAACAATCCGTAGTGTTCATTTGGCGAATGAATAGCGTCAGAGTTGAGACCAAAACCCATTAAAACAGATTTGACTCCCAAAACCTTTTCAAAAAGAGCTACAATAGGGATACTTCCACCACCTCTTTGTGGAATTGGGCGTTTTCCAAAGGTCTTTTCCATCGCCATTTCAGCCGCTTTGTATTCCAGAGAATCGGTAGGCGTTACCGCAGGTTCTCCGCCGTGGTGTGGCATAACCTTTACCTTAACGGACGGGGGAGCGATCTTTTTAAAATAATCCGAAAATAGCTTTGTGATTTTCTTAGGATCTTGATTAGGCACTAAGCGCATACTAATTTTAGCGTAGGCTTTTGAGGGTAAAACCGTTTTTGCCCCTTCGCCAATATAACCTCCCCAGATTCCATTGACATCAAGTGTTGGACGAATAGAAGTACGTTCCAAGGTCGTATAGCTTTTTTCTCCATTGATGTCTTTGATGCCCAAATCTCTTTGGTAACTTTTAAGATTAAAAGGCGCTTCATTCATTTGCTTCCTTTCCTTCTTCGATACGATTTCTACATCCTCATAAAAACCAGGAATCTTAATGCGGTTGTTTTTATCATGCATCCCTGCGATCATTTTTGCCAAGATATTAATTGGATTGGCGACCGCTCCTCCATAGACTCCGGAGTGCAAATCTCGATTAGGGCCAGTCACCTCTACTTCCAAATAACTTAATCCACGTAGTCCGGTAGTAATACTCGGTGTGCGATTACTGATGATAGAAGTATCCGAAATCAAGACCACATCAGCGGCCAGTTTCTTCTTATTTTTTCGACAAAAAGGCCCTAGATTTTCTGAACCTACTTCCTCTTCTCCTTCAATCATAAATTTCACATTGCAAGGCAAGCTTTTATTTTTCATCATCGCTTCAAAAGCTTTGAGGTGCATGTACATTTGTCCTTTGTCATCACAAGCACCTCTGGCGAAGATCGCTCCCTTAGGATGCGTCTTGGTTTTTTTGATCACCGGATCGAAGGGCCCTGATTCCCAAAGTTCGATAGGATCCGCTGGTTGGACATCGTAATGGCCGTAGACGAGTATCGTTGGTAGTTTTTTGTTAATGATCTTTTCGCCATAGACAATAGGGTAGCCAGCAGTCTTGCAAAGTTCCACCTTTTCAGCACCCGCTTTTTTCAATTCTTTGGCGATAAATTTGGCCGTGGCGATTACCTCTTTTTTATAAGCCGGATCAGCACTTACCGATGGCATACGCAATAGATCCATTAACTCTTCTAAATATCGTTCTTTATTTTCTTGAATATAGGCTTGTACCTTTTGCATGTTTTATTTTTTATGATGATAAAATGGAGCTGGTTTAATAACCATACTTCTCCTTCCAGTTTTTCTTTAAATTTTCTCGAATCTTAGCTTCCGAAGGATTATTACCTGGTTCATAAAATTTGGTATTGATCATTTCTTCGGGTAAAAATTCTAATTCCGCAAAATTACCTTCGTAAGAATGCGCGTATTTATAGTCCTTGCCATAATTGAGTTGCTTCATCAATTGAGTAGGTGCATTGCGAATCGCCAAGGGCACGGGAAGTCCTCCTGTTTTTTGAACAAAATTTTGGGCTTCCTGAATGGCCATATAAGCCGTATTGCTTTTGGGAGAAGTGGCTAGGTATGTGGTTGTTTGGGCTAAAATAATGCGCGCCTCCGGCATGCCTATTTTACTCACAGATTCAAAACATGCATTCGCCAGCAGCAGGCCGTTTGGGTTTGCGTTTCCTATATCTTCGCTGGCCAATATGATCAGTCTTCTGGCGATAAATTTGACATCTTCTCCACCGGTGAGCATGCGCGCCAGCCAGTAGATAGCACCCTGAGGATCACTTCCTCGC
>CAYQRA010000616.1:0-4568 GCA_964419315.1 uncultured Saprospiraceae bacterium
CAAGGAGGCATAACCGGCCCATTGGTGATTTTTACACCCGCCACATCCCCCGCAAAGAGCGATCCTTCAATTTGCCAAGCAATATGATGTACCGCATGTCCCGGAGTATAATGCGCTTGTATTCTTACCCCACCAATGTCAAATATTTTCCAATCCTCTACTTCTACCAATTGTGGGTCTGCAATTGGGTTCATCTGTCCCCACAATAAATCCATTTTGTCTTTATAAATCATCGTTGCCGAAGCCATGAGTTTTTCGGGCGAAACCAAATGTCTATACCCGCGCGGGTGAACATAGATTTTTGCTCCTTGTTGGGCAAAGTGCCAAGCACAACCCGCATGGTCAAGATGAATATGGGTCAAAAAGACATCTTGAATATCCTGAGTGGTATATCCTTTCTGGGCTAATGCTGCCTCCAAGTTCGCTAGCGTGGAGTGGGGGCCGGTTTCAATAAGGACTGGTCCAACATCTGTTTCGATTAAGTAAGCGGCAATAGAGTTTGGAATATTTTGGAATTGAAGATCTATGGTGGTGATCATTTTGTGTTTTTATTATTTTTGGTCAAATAATTTTATTTGGTGTCCTACGGATTTTATAAAAACCCTAAGCCAAATGCTCCGCTCGTGTTTCCATCGTCACACGCTCTTCACTAAATAGACGTTCTTTCATTCCACGGGTTTTAGGAATTTCATATTCCATAAAATAACGCAAGGTCAGTAATTTACCTTCATAAAAATGTTTTTCCTCTTCTGTTGCAGCAGTAGTCAAGCCCGCGCTGGCTTTTTGTCCTTGCAATAGCCATTGCCAACCGAGAACCACCAGACTAAAATACTCGAGATATAGGGTAGCGTCTGCTAGAAAAGTTTCTGGCGTTTCCTTGCGAGCCAATCCTAGAAGATGCATAGTGGTGTCTCCTAATTCTTTTAAACTGGTGCCCAATTTTTTAGCATAAGGTGCGATCCGCTCGTCTTTCAAACAAGCAAGGATCAATTCTTGGATTTCTGCCGATAAAAGTTGCATGGCTTTGCCTTCTTTCATGATTATTTTTCTACCCAGCAAATCCATCCCGTGGATAGTGGTGGTTCCTTCATAGATGGCATTGATGCGGATATCTCGATAATATTGTTCCAATGGGAAATCGTCGCAATAGCCAGCACCTCCCAAACATTGCATGCCTTCGCTGACTGCTCGGATTCCTGCTTCTGCAGGATAAGATTTGGCGATGGGGGTAAGTAATTCTAAAAGCAAATGCGCTTTTTCTTTAGTTTCCCCTTCTGCTACTTGATGTAAATCTGCATAATAGCTACATTGGAGCAAAAGCGAAGCACTGCCTTCCACCATTGCTTTTTGGAGTAAAAGCATTCTCCTCACATCCGCATGTTCGATAATGGTAACGGGGGGCTGTGTCGCATCTTTATTGGAAGGATGACGGCCTTGTGCCCGTTCTTGGGTATACTGCAAGGCAGCATAATAAGCACCAGAAGCCGTTCCTGTAGCCATCAATCCTGTAGCAATTCTAGCCTCATTCATCATCTGAAACATATAACGCAAGCCCATATTAGGATGGCCAACGATATAGCCTCGACAATCTTCTTTTTCGCCGAGCATCAAATGAGCTGCGACATATCCTTTTTGTCCCATCTTGCCGAAAATTCCAGCGGTAGTGACGTCATTGCTGACAAAAGTCCCATTCTCTGCTCTCAATTTAGGCACCACAAAAAGGGAGATTCCTTTAGTCCCTGCGGGGGCACCTTTGATCCGCGCTAAAAGCAAGTGAACCACATTATCAACGGCCTCATGATCGCCACCAGAGATGTATATTTTTTGTCCAGAAATTTTATAATGCCCTTCTTCCGTCAATTCTGCCGAAGAGGTCAAATCAATCAAGGAACTTCCTGCTTGTGGTTCCGTGAGCGCCATGGTTCCTTGCCAGTCGCCAGCATACATTTTAGGAATGAATTGATCCTTGAGTTCCTGCGAACCAAAACTTTGGATGAGGTTGGAAGCGCCTTGAGTAAGGAAAGCATAAGCAGCAGCATTGGCATTGGCACTATACATAATCAGTAGCGCTGCGTTGAGCAAAGTCAAGGGCATTTGTTGGCCGCCTTCTTCAAATGAATTGTGCGCAGAAATCCAACCGCCCTCAGCGATAGCTTTGATGATCGGCTTGAGTTGTGGATGCACCTTAACTGTTCCATTTTCGAAATAGGCTTTTTGCTTGTCCATCTCGGTATAGTAGGGAAAGAGTTTGGTATCACTGAGTTGTTTGGAGGCATCCATGGTCATGTCAAAGGCTTCCTTGTCGTATTCTTGATAGTATTCGTATTGGTTCAGAGAAGTTGCTTCGAAGACTTCGTGGAGGAGGAATTTAAGGTTTCGGGTACTGATGTATTGATTGGCCATTATTTTGGTAATTTTTATTGATTAGGCTTGCAAAATAATGAAAAAATGGGATTTATGGATGGATGCTGCGTTTTGTTAAACCTGTTTAAGAAAATGAAGTTTTGAGATGGGGATCAGAAGTTTTTACTAAGTTGTTTTTAGGCTAAAAGTTTTCCAATTTTCTCCCTTTCGCTCCGCAATCAATAAACCAAGCTCTTCCGTTTTCAAAGCACCCAGTCGCTTGCCCTCTCGATTCCAAAAGGCACTTTGTCCCGCAGAATCGGTATTCCAATGTCGGCCAGTGAAATTGGCCATCAAGACATTCATACGCTGTTCTTTCGCATAAGTAGCCAATGCCTGATGTCCTTTGGCAATCCCATTTTTAGAAAAGAAAATACTGGCGAGGTAAAGACTACAGCCGTTCGCTTTTGCTTGTTGGGCATGTGCTGGATGGTCGATATCTGCACAAATAGCTAAGGCGATTTTTTCTGATTCGTAAGTCCATTGAGGATTATGGGCAAAGGAAGAAGAGAAGTATTTTTCTTCCCCGGTATGAAGAAATTGTTTGGTATAAATGTCCTGCCGACCATCTGGGAAAATCACGAAAGAACCGATGTAAAGCTGTTCTTTGATTTGAATAGGTGCACCAACAACCAAGGTCATTTTGGTCTGAGTGGCTAGTTCCTTAAGTGGAAATAGTCTTTTGTCGTCAGGAGTAAAAGATTGGCTAGCGGCCTGTTTTCGGGTATAGCCGGTGATCGATAGTTCAGGGAAGATTAGTAATTGAACTTTTTCTTGTGCCGCCAAGCGAATCAAACGATAATGTTCTTCTAAATTCGTCGTATTTGGATCATCGGTGGAAGTGATTTGAGCGGCAGCTATTTTCATGATTAGCTATCTACTTTTTTTAAACTAAAACCATTTAGAAAATCCTTTACGGGCATCCGTTTACGTCCTTGCATTTGCAAATCAAGCGCTTTGATATATCCATCATTGGTGGCACATTTTAGATAATGCTTATCATCGCTCCACCAAGTACCAATGGGATGATTGTGCGCAATGATTTCTTTTTCAGAGCGATAGATTTTTAATTTTTTTTCTTCCAGCATCGTCCAAGCTACAGGGAAAGGACTTAAGCCTCGGATAAAGTTATGAACCTTTTCGGTGCTTTGATTAAAATCAATGACACAGGTTTCTGTATGTATTTTTGGGGCTTTGGTCGCTTGCTCATTATTTTGCGCTTGCAATTGATAATCGCCAGATTCAATCTTTTGGACACTTTCTAAAACGACTCCAGCACCCATCGCTTTCATTCGTTCATAGACTTCTCCAGTGGTTTCATCCGGTCCAATCGCTAAGCTTTTTTGGAGCAATAAATCACCAGTATCAATTTCGTGTTGGAGTAGAAACGTAGAAACCCCTGTTTCTTTCTCTCCATTGATGACTGCCCAGTGAATAGGAGCTGCTCCGCGATACTTGGGTAGGAGAGAGCCATGCAGATTCATCGTCCCTAGACGAGGCATATTCCAGACGGTTTCTGGCAACATTCGGAAGGCCACCACGATTTGTAAATCGGCATTTAATTGGCGCAATTCTTCTTGGAATTCGGGGTTCTTTAAATTCTTTGGTTGTAGAATATTTAAACCTTGTTCTAAGGCAAATTTCTTGACATCAGATTGGATCAATTTCTTATTGCCACGGCCACCCATTTTATCGGTAGCAGTGATTACACCGACTACCTCATATTGATGATCTAATAAGATTTTTAAGGAAGGAACGGCAAATTCTGGCGTTCCCATAAATACTATTTTCAAGTGTTGGATAGTTTTGTTAAGTGAAAAATCTAAGTTTTTTATTGCTTGCCAATCCTATGAATCTAAGGGGGCTTTTACCTTCAAAGGTCATTGCAGCGAAATTGAACCAAACCAAGCTTGGACCTTCCCAAGGTAAATTGTGGGGTACTCCTTTTCGGTTGGACTTGCACAAAAGTAATAAAATAGACCATTTACCTTTGGTTTTATCCGCTTTCTCTAAAGGAACATTTTTAGGAGCAAAAAGTTACCTTTGGAGTAGATCTAGGTCAAAAATAGGCCTAAGTGCTACAGAAAGCTTTGCTTTTCCCATAAGAAGGTGATAAATTGTAGAACGAACTTTACAGATTTTAACTAACGTTTTAAGACTATTAG
>CAYQRA010000617.1:0-4552 GCA_964419315.1 uncultured Saprospiraceae bacterium
ACCTCATAGCCTTAGTTATGAAGGTGAGAACGTGATGAAGAGTAGGGACAAAAGATATAATCAAAAAGGGTAGTTATTTATTTTACGATGTACTAAGCCTAAATTATTATCTTTAAGGCAATTAACCAATATTACTAAATGAGAAACTGCCGGTTTTGGGTTGGTTTGATCAATTGGATTTTTCTACAAATCGTATTTTGCCCTAATCAAACCAAAGCACAAATTACTTTTATCGTCGATACTATTCCTGCGTATACTCCAGGAAATGATACCTTATATTTGGTTGGCAATTTTAATGATTGGAATCCGCGGGATACGGCCTATCGGATGCAAAAGAACGCAGCTGGTCATTTTTTTATCCAAGGTCACCGAATGCTTCGCCCTATAGAATTCAAAATAACTAGAGGCGATTGGTCTAAAGTGGAAGGTTCGGAATTGGGCTTGACGATTGACAATCGAATTTACAATCAAAACAATAAGCAAGATACCATTCGAATCCAAGTCCAAAGTTGGGAAGATTTGGTCGATCACATTCCTTTTGACAAAAAAATAAAATTGAAAGTCTATGATATTCCAACTTCCACTCCCGATGATGCTTCGCTCTATGTAGCTGGCAATTTTAATGGTTGGAATCCAGGAGATAGAAACTATCGTTTGCAAGAGGAATTGGATGGGGTTTATACCGTTTGGATTCCTGTGCGAGACGATACGGTACAATATAAGTTTACCAGAGGAAATTGGTCTTCTATCGAAGGGGCAGAAAATGGCAGAGCTCGCTCCAATCGCTTATACGTCAATGCTCAAACAACGGACAATTTGATTCCGGTGAGTATCAAAACCTGGGAAGATCTTTCTGGTGATCCCATCAATGCCTATACTTTTTTATTGCTACTCGCCGCCTTCCAAGGGCTACTCCTAATCATCGCCATCAATACCATTCAAGATAATAATGAGACCGCCAATAGAATCCTGTCGGTTTTGATTCTTCTAATTTCCGTAGCCCTAATTGGTCGGGTTTCTACTTATGGCAGAGAAATTTTTCAGTGGCAACCGCGTTTATTGTTATTGCCAGATGTGATCTACTTTCTTTACGGACCAATTTTTTTATGGTACATCCAAAGTCTATTGACCGTTCCTGCAAAAAATCGTTTTGGAAAATGGGTGCATTTTATTCCTGCCATCCTCCATTTGATCGCTTATATCCCTTTGCTGATGATGGATACTTCTACCTTTACAAGTAGGGTAGTGGATTTTAGTTTGAAAAAATACTTTATTAGTGCCGCAGCATTGGCGCTACTTTTTAATGCTTTTTACTGGTGGCACTGCTATCGACTGATTAAAAATTACGCTTATAGCACCAACAAAAACTTTTCCTTTGAGCAAAATTTGCAATACTTGAGTACAGTCATCAATTTAAAATTAGTTTCTCTATTGGTTTGGGCTTTTACTTATGTGATTGGTGGCTTTGCTTGGGCTACCGGACAAGATTGGGTTTGGTTGACGGATAAGTTGACCGATGTAGTTTGGATATTTCTTTCTTTGACGGTTTTCTTTTTAGGTTACTTTGCGATGAAACAACCAGAGATATTCCGACTGACAGAACAGGAGGTAGAAGAAGAGACGGCCCCTGTATCTGCCATTTCTAATCCTGAGATCAGTTCAGAAATGAGTGAGCTCAAAACGGAATTGGAAAGAATTATGGAATTGGAAAAACCTTATCTCAATCCTCGTTTGGCACTAAGCGACCTAGCCGATATGGCCGATACCAACGTTCACACGCTGTCTCGTCTGATCAATGAAGGCTTCGATAAAAATTTCTATGATTTTGTAAATGGCTATCGGGTAGAGGAATTTAAGAAGAGAATTATTTCACCAGAATTTAAAAACCAAACCTTTCTATCCATCGCCTATTCTGTAGGATTTAACTCAAAAACAGCCTTCAATCGTTCGTTTAAAAAACTCACTAACAATACGCCACGTAAATTTTTAAAAGAATACGAAGCTCAATCTCCTAAATAGTTTTTGTTGTAAGTTATTGATAATGAGTGTTTTGTAAAGTGGCACTTTATAAGATGGAACTTTTTTAAGTCAAAAAAGAAAGACCGAATCATAAGTCGGGGCGATCAAAGGGCTTTGCTGTATTATTATTGTAGGGTACTAAATAGATATACCCTAATAATAAAACCCTCTAGACATGACTAAAAGAAATACCCTCGTTTTTCTGCTCTGCACCCTTTTCTCTTTTTCCCTTTTCGCTCAAAATACGGACGTAATGCTCCAAGGCTTCAATTGGGAATCTCATTCCAATACTGCCGGATGGTATAATGTTGTAAAATCTAAAGCTGCTGACCTTGGTCAGTCTCAGATAGATCTCGTATGGCTGCCGCCTGCCTCAGATGCTGCTGCTCCCCAAGGATACCTACCAAGGCAGCTCAATAACTTAGATAGTGAATACGGAACCCAAGCAGAACTGGTCGCTACGATCAATGACCTGCATGCTCAAAACATAAAAGTCGTAGCCGATATCGTCATCAACCACCGTGTTGGAAGTACGAATTGGGCAGATTTTACCAATCCCACTTGGGGATGTTGGTCCATCACTTCCAATGATGAGTGGGGACAAAATGGAGGCACTCCATGTGGTGCCTATGATACGGGCGATAATTATGGCCCCGCCAGAGATTTAGATCATACCAACGTCGGTGTGCAAAATGGACTTATTGATTGGATGAATTTCCTCAAAAATACCATCGGTTTTGATGGATGGCGCTATGATTATGTGAGAGGCTATAATGGATATTATAATAGTCTTTATAATAACGCGACCAATCCTTATTTTTCGGTAGGAGAATTATGGGATAATTTGGATATCAATAATGCGGACGCTCACCGACAACAATTGGTCAACTGGATTGACCAGACACAAGGAACTTCCACGGCTTTTGATTTTACGACCAAAGGAATTTTACAACAAGCCGTCAATGGAGAGTTGTGGCGAATGAATAATAATGGCGGAGCTCCTGGTTTGATTGGTTGGTGGCCTTCCAACTCGGTTACTTTTATCGACAATCACGATACTGGAAGTACTCAAGCCCATTGGCCTTTTCCTGGCGATAAAGTAATGCAAGGTTATGCTTATATTTTGACCCACCCCGGTATCCCTTCTGTTTTTTGGGATCACTTCTACGATTGGGGTTTACACGATGAGATCAAGGATTTGATTGCGATTCGCAAATCCAATGGCATTCATAATACAAGTAGTATTGATATCAAAGTGGCACAAGGAAATTTGTATGCCGCAGAGATTGATGGTAAAGTAGCGATGAAAATTGGTTCGGGCAATTGGTCACCTGCTGGTTCTGGCTGGGTCTTGGCGGCGTCTGGAAGTGATTATGCCATTTGGGAAAAAGGAACGGTTCCGACCAATGATTTTACGGTGTATTTTCAAAAGCCAGCTAATTGGGGCGCTCCACGTATTCACCATTGGGGAGCGGAGCCCATTGGAGCTTTAACAGATTCTAGCTGGCCTGGCGTCCTAATGCAACAAGAGTGTGACGATTGGTATTCCTTTTCTTTTACCGGAATCAGTAGCACTAATTTGTTGTTTCATGATAATGGCAATAATCAATCTCCGGACTTGAATCGTGCTAGCGAAGGTTGGTATAATGGCCAATGGAATGCCACCAATCCAGCTCCTTGTAATACGGGTAATCCACAGTCTTTGACGATCCATTATAAAAAACCTGCCAACTGGAATTCGGCGAATATTTACTACTGGAATCTTAGCCCCGGTGGAACAGCGGCGACTTGGCCAGGAGCCGTGATGCAAGCAGAAGGAAATGGTTGGTATGTCTTTACGATAAATGGAGCCAATTGTGCGAGTTTGATTTTTAGTGATAATGGTGCCAATCAATCGGCAGACCTTAGTCGCTGTGGAGAGGGTTGGTACGATGGAACTTGGCATGCTTCCGCTCCGGTAAATAACTCAGATTTGGTTATCCATTTCAAACCCAATACTTACTCCAATCCCAATATCTATTTTTGGGGAGTAGACAATGGAGCGACCACTAGTTGGCCTGGCGAATCTATGCAAGACGATGGCAATGGCTGGTATTCTTATACTTTCGCAGGAGCTGATTGTGCCAATTTTATCTTTAGTAATAATGGAGCAAATCAAACCGGAAATTTAGCTAGCTGTGAAGAATTTTGGTTTGATGATCCCGCTTTTAGGAAGGGAGAGTCAGCATTGGCCAATTCTGCACAAGCCATAGTGGATTCTTGGTTGGTTTTCCCACATCCGATTGAGAAGCAATGGCACAGTGAGTTTTTGATCCAAGTCGAAAGTCAGGTGGATATCCTAGTGTATGATGTTTATGGAAGAGTAGTGGAAAACTTGGCTACTGGCTTGTATCCTGCGGGGACTCATCGTTTTTCCTTTGACACAGATTTAGATGCTGGATATTATATTTTACAAATGACCTTGAATGATCGATCTTTTACCAAACCTTTATTGGTGGTAGAGGATAAATAATACCAAGCAGAAGATTTTTAC
>CAYQRA010000618.1:0-4549 GCA_964419315.1 uncultured Saprospiraceae bacterium
TCTGGTGTACTTTTTATTAAAAAAGGCGTTTCAACCTCTACAAAATTTTGATTAGAGAGGTATTTACGCGTTTCCAAAGCTAATTTGCTTCGAAAGATAATGTTTTGTTGTACTGGGCTTCGCCGCAAATCCAAATAACGGTATTTCATTCGCAAGTCATCTCCTCCATCCGTTTCATCCGCAATGGTAAAAGGAGGGGTCTTAGATGCGTTGAGCACGTCTAATTTTGTAACTACGATTTCTACATCTCCGGTAGGGCGATTAGGGTTTTTATTACTGCGTTCTCTTACCGAACCGCTAATGCGTAAAACGTATTCCCTGCCTAGTTTTCTAGCTTGTCCACACAAATCCTGGTCATCTTCCATATTAAAGACCAATTGGGTGATGCCATAGCGATCTCGCAGGTCAATAAATGTCATTCCTCCAAAATCGCGACTAGCTTGGAGCCATCCACTAAGGGTTACTTCTTGTCCAACGTTCTCCATTCGAAGTTCGTCGCAGGTATGCGTCCTGTACATGAGCTGATAAAATTTAGTTGATAAAAAATTATAATATCATAAACGATGCCACAAAAATAAACGATCTATTTTAATAAAGGGTTCCTTTTTGCTAATAATACCGAATAAAGAAGCCGAAGTACCCCGCAAGGGTACTTCGGCTGATGGTAGAGATGAAATTTTATAGCTTTTTTACAAGCAATATTCTCCTATTTTACGATTAAGCGTTTACTAATTTGTAAAGATTCCGTTTGCAAGGTATACTGATAAATGCCTGGCGCACCAAAATCAGTTCTTTGCAATTCAATCTGTTGAGTACCTGCAATCCCTTGCAATTCTATAGATTTTATGATTCTCCCCAAAGCATCCGTGATACTCAAATTGATTTTCCCAGCTTGATCCAAGTGGAAAGGGATAATGGTAAACTGATCGACTGGATTGGGTTGGTTTTGTAGTAAGCGAGTAGTCGATAAGTTTTGGTTTTCGATATTTGAGAGCAGACCAAAATCCAATACTACTTTAGAGGCTTCATCACTATCGGTTTTATAAGCGAGATTTTCTGTGAGATTGGAATTTGCACTAAGGACCTCTTTCAAGCTGCTATTTTGTAATACTTTAAAAGTTATCGTAAAAATTGGACTATCCTCTTCGAGGTTAAGATCTCCATCAAAATTGACCCAAAGGTTGGGAATAATTCCAGCGGAGAGTTCTTCCGTATTCCATACCATCACATCATTTGTTGAAAGCCCTTTGATTTCATGTTCTTGATATTCCAAAACCTGTTGGTCAAAAACCAAACTAAATTGATAAGCAATAAAATCTTTAAAGTCATTCGCTAGAAAGTCAACGGTAACCGTTTCTCCAGCCATCAAAGTCTGATCGGCGATTTTAAGAACCAAGTCATCGTTTCCACCTGCAAAGGGAAAACTGGTGGCATTGACATCTCCCATTTTTACTCCCCAGAAAGAAACTTCAGCCGGAGGGTTTTTGGGATCTATTTCAACGAAATTTTTAAAAACTACTCCAGGGTTGCTGGTTACATCTCCGGCTCGATCAATAAATTTCCAGGAAGTAGTGGGCAATTCATTGTCTATGGAAAGAATTAGTCTTTGGATAGCAGTAATATCCAATACATTAATCGACTGGCTATCATCTACATCCGCAACCAATACTTGGAATGGGTTGAAGGGAGAGACGCCAATGAGATGCCTTGCGATGTATACCAGATCGAGCGTACTTACTCCATTTCTATGATCTATGTCTTTCTCAGGATATATTCGATAACTGCCACCATCTCCGACCACAGGCGCAGCACCCAAGTCTATGCAGCCAGCACTCATCGGTGCAGGAGTGATCGGACCACTTGTTTGGCCCGGTTCAATGCTTTCAATAAAAAATTGAACATTGCTAATAGCCGTCCCTTCACCGGGGGCTGGCCAATCTTTAAAAACAGTGGTGACTTCGGGGCAAATGGTTTGGCCAATACAGAGACTAGAAGCGAAGAAAAATAAACAGAATAGGTAGTAAGATTTTTTCATGGGAAATGAATTTTAGTTTTTTATTAGGCTTTACGGTAATGGGTATCCCAAAATTAAGGGATTATAAAATAAGGAAAAAGTACAAAAAAATAGATTTGTAGAATGGAAAAGAGAAAAATTGGACTAGGTTTTCTTTAAAATAGGACTTTTTTGAATTTTTTGTAGAGATGTGATAATAGGAATGTTCCGTAAGAAATCTTGTTTAAGAAGTCGCTTTCTATAATTTGGTACTTTTTAAGGCATAAAAATAGACCATTTTATAAGGTGGGGCGACCGGATACTAGTATTTTTATAACATTGTGCTGTTAATTATTTAAATTTAGAAAGCCTTATTTCCAAAATAAAAACAACCAAACAATGACCAGATTAAACCAAACTTTTGTCTTCTGTATGATGCTCTTTTTTAGCGCATCTTCCCTCTATGCCCAACCTAGTTCAACACCAGCAACTGGTTTTGAGTGGCAGTTAAGCGGCGCTCAAACCTACACCAATGGTCCAATTTCTACCTTAGGAGCGAGTGGTAATGCTTCCATTGATTGTGGCAATGGAGCCAATCCAACTACCTGTGGTGTCAATGACACTTCATTTGGCTGGGATATCCAATGTGCTTCTACGCCTTCTACCGTTGTTGGAACCCCCGGAGCTAATTTTGTACAAGCTCAGGTGTTCGGCAATATTGGAACATTGAATAACTTGGAATTGGTAGCCGTACCTTGTAATCCAGGAGTAGGAGGAACCAATGCCAATGAAAATTGGCCAAGCTCAACTAGTGAAACAAGAAGAGCCATTTTAACCAATTGGGACAACCTCAATCCTGATGCAGCAGTTGCCAATGGAGCTACTTCTGGTACGGTCTGGATTCCTGTGTCAGCTACCCTAAATTTTAGAGATGATGGCGTTGGTGACGGTACTGGAGCTGGAGCAGATGAATTGAAATTTTTGGTGATTGGTGGCAATGGCGGACAATGTTCCTCTTGGGATATAAGCGCCAGTTATGATCTGGAGATCAATGCTGGTCCTTATGGAGCTATCGTAGGAAGTGATAAGAAGGTAGCAGAAACAATCAATCAAAGTTTGACGAATGTCCCTGATGCTGGAGCAGGAAATACTTACCATCTTACCGATAATTTTGCACATGGAGCTGGCTGCGGAAGTTTCCAAGGTACTTCTTGGTATTTTCCAGGAGGCAGTAATGCAGGAGCATTTGGTACAGGGTATAGTGAAGCTTTTGATATTCTCTCCGACTTACAGGAAGACGGGAGTACTTTTAATATTGATTTTACTTCCAGCCAATCAATAGCGATGAGTAGAAGCAATGGCAATGCAGATAGTAAAGTGACGATGGGGCCCGGAATGGGAGGAAAAGTAGAATTGATTGTAGAGTATCAGGTTTGGGAAATTATTGGGGCGCTTCCCGTTGAATTAACCTCTTTTGAAGCTACCAAAAACGAGAAAACGATTGATCTATTTTGGACTACCGCATCCGAAGTGAATAGTGATTATTTTCTGGTACAGCGATCTGCCAATGGCAGAGAGTGGGAAGACTTGGCTCAAGTTTTTAGTGAAGGAGATACTTATGAAAGAAGAAGTTATCTTTTTCAAGATGAAAAACCTTTAGTAGAAAATTATTACCGACTTAAGCAAGTAGATATAGATGGAGCTGTTGATTTTAGTGAAGTCAAGTACTTGAATTTTAATAATGCCATTTCAGAAATAATTTTGGCTCCCAACCCTTTTGTTGATCATCTTGTAATTCAAGGGGATACGGAGCTATGGGATTATTACGAATTGATTGACCAGAGCGGCCGACTTGTAAAAAGAAGTAATAATCAGATGCTTGAAACTTCAACCATTGAAGCAGGATTGTATTTTATTTTATTTAGAAGAAATAGTGGAGCCCTTTTATTCTCTCAAAAATTGATGAAGTTATAAGCAAGAACAGCTTCTAAGAGGTGATTGCGATTAGAAAATTTTTAGATAAAAACTGATTGAGAAAATGGTTCTGTAAATCCTTTTGATTTGCAGAACCATTTTCATTAAAGCGAGTGATTTTAAAAACAAAAAAAGCCCCTTTCACGAAGAAAGAGGCTACATCCCAAAAACAGATTCGAGTAGGAGTTCCCGTAGGTTGTGTACTATGCAATTTGCAGGATACTCCTCTCTTCATTGCAATCTTGATGACTTGAAATCGCGAGGATCACAAGCCAAGTCATGCAATTAGTTCATCCAATAATTTCCCTATGACAAGAAGGATGAACTTCATGAGATCAAATACGTTTGGGGGAATCCCAGGTGGGATTCCAGGGTTGATGTTCATGGAATCGATGGCTAGTGTGTAGTTAACTTAGTCAGTAGGATGCCATCTATCGCTACTGAGTTTAATTCGTACATGGGATCATAAAACCAAAGTTGGTTTTGTTCATTGCTTTCGAACAAACCAGCGCAAGGGCCTCCTTGGAAAAAGGCTGGTAAGGGCAAAAGGAATAGTTGTGTAGTTGACTCATAGTAAAGGAC
>CAYQRA010000619.1:0-4544 GCA_964419315.1 uncultured Saprospiraceae bacterium
CAAAAATAAAAAGTTAGACTAGTCTAACAAATATTTTAACGTTAAAGTTTTATATTTGTCGCAAAAAAGTGTT
Source organism: uncultured Saprospiraceae bacterium (assembly GCA_964419315.1). Lineage (GTDB taxonomy): Bacteria > Bacteroidota > Bacteroidia > Chitinophagales > Saprospiraceae > CALLVY01. Next base: position 74 of record CAYQRA010000619.1, read on the forward strand.
TATGGCTACTGTAGTCAAAGAAAATTACCTAAAAGCCTTGTATTTTTTAAGCCAAAAAAACTCGGATATTTCCCTAACCGAGTTAGGCAATGTCATGGGGGTCAGTAAACCTACGGTGAATAATATGGTAAAGAAGTTTCAGACTAAAGGCTGGATCATTTATGAAAAATACAAACCGCTTAAGTTTACAGAACTAGGAAAAAAAGCAGCAGCTTTAGTGGTGAGAAAGCACCGATTATCGGAGATGTTTTTATGCAACATTATGGGTTTTGGCTGGGAGGAAGTCCATGATATTGCGGAAGAATTGGAGCATATCAACTCTGATAAATTGTTTGATAGAATGGATGAATTATTGGGCTTTCCCACGGTCGATCCACATGGTTCTCCGATCCCAGATAAGGAGGGGAATTTTATCAAAGCCAATTACCAATTATTATCTCAGATTCCGCCGGATACCGAAGTCATTTTAAGGGGTTTGAGAAATAGCTCTACGGAGTTGTTATTGTATTTGAATAATAAGGAATTGCAATTGGGAACGAAAATTTTGATTCATCATATTGAGCCTTTCGATAAAAGTATGCAGGTTTCTTATTTGAATCACAGCAAGGTTATTTTGAGTGCTGCGGTCTCTAATCTTCTTTTGGTGGAGCGCCTGTGATTTCACAAGCTAAAAGGCTTCGTTCTGCGATTTCTTTCTGATCAAACTTCCTTTGGAAAGGAGGAAATAATCGTGCTAGGAAGGTCTTAAAATTTAGAAGATACCTTTTTATTTTTAGCGCCTATCCAAAATAAAAAAGTCCTCATTGCGATCAACAATGAGGACTTTTTTAATCTTATAAATCAGTCTAATTTGAGTCCTAGGACAACTTATTTTTTCTCCTCAAAAGCTTCTTTCATTTTCTCCAAAGCTTTGGTCAATTCTGCTTTTGCTTTTTCCATATCTTCTTCACTTCCCTCAAAATTAATCTCCAAATCTTCCAAGTCCTTGCCTAGTTTCTCTAGATTGGCATCCAGATCTTTGAGGTTAAGGTTTTCTAGATTGATATTATCCAGATCAATGTTTTCTAAATTAATATCTTCAGAGACGCCTTGCAAAATCTTACCTAATCCTTCCAAAGCTTTTCCAGCCACTTTTAGACCCGCTTTGACTGCATCGGAAGACATTTCTAAAGCCTCTTCTACCGTGAGATCTACTCCGGCCAAAACTTCTTTTAAAGATTCTTCGCCAATCACGATATCTTCGCTATCTCCATCAATTCTAATTTCCCAGTCCTCCTCGCCACTCTTCAAACGAAGAGTATTGACTTTCCCATCTTCTCCATATTTAAATTTCACAATCGACTGCTCCCCTTTCGTTGTTTCATCTACAATGATAATATTCGCTTTTTTTCCATTGACTTTTACCCCCGCTTGATCCACAGAAATGATGACACTTTCGCTGTCATTATCGACCATCAGCTTAGCCGTTTCTAAATCTCCGGTAGACATGGCAGTTAGAAATTTTTCTGCATGATCACCGGGCGTTATTCCCTGCGAACAAGAACTTAGTACAAAAAGACCAAGGGTCAAAAGTTTAATTCCAGCAAAAAGAACGAACAATTTGTTTTTCATGTGTTTTTTTATTTTTGATTAAGGTCCATGAAACTTATCTAACGGTAGGCTTAGCATGATTAAGTATTTAATTACTATTTAATCATCGACGTTTCATGGATTAGGCATTAGGTTTAGAATGATTATTGATCTTTGGCAAAGGTAAGCTATTTCATTTTAAAATAGCGGCCCTCCTAATTTCGAAAATTCACGATACAAAAGCCTATTTATTCGATCAAAAGGCCTAAGATTTATACTTGAATTCGTTTTAACATCCAAAATAAGAAAGCCCAGTATCCGAAGATACTGGGCTCCATAGTGCTGAAAATATTAAAATCGAATGATCAACAAGTTCCTATTTCTTACTAAAAACTAGCTATCTTCATAAAACGCTCCTGTAAATTGATGGTCGAACTGCGAAGCATCATAAAATAAACGCCTTCTTGCAAATCACTAACTGGCAATTCTACCGTGTGCGATCCTTCGTACAAATCATAAGCTTGTACATGTACTTCCTGTCCAGCTAAATTGTAAATGCTGATGCTTGCTCTTTCTGTTACTTCTTCCGTCAGCTCAAAACGAGCGGTCAAAACATCTGTAGTAGGATTAGGGAATAAAGACAAACCACTCACCACATTTTCTAATTTAGAATTCCCGACAATATTATTCACCAAAGGATTGACAACGTTACTGATCCGGTTGACGCTAACAAAATTGGAAGAAAGACTGTAACAATCATCAGTAAGCGCAACGCTCGCTGCATTATCACCAGGCTGTGCTATGATGGTTCCTGTGTAAGCCAAGCCCCATACACGGCAAGTTCCTGCTGGCGCACCTTCGAAGTTTTGGCTATTCCCCGGAGGCAATCCTAGGATGTTATTTTGATCATCTGTTACGACATAAGCAAAACGAGAATTAGAGTTTCCTGCGTGTGCAAAAGAAATCACATCATCAATGCCATCTCCAACCGTTACACTTACCTCCGTTTGTCCACCAGTAGTCGTTACGGTTCCACCATTAGGAACATCTCTAAATACGGTAATGAAGTTAGAAGAGATCGCCCAACAATCCGTAGAAAACTGCGTATTGAAAACCAAGTCTCCTGCTTGTGCCGTTAATTCTCCGGTGTATGCAAATCCCCATACTCTACAATTTCCAATTGGCGCTGCATCAAAATCGGCAGAGTTTCCTGGAAGTGCGATGATGTTGTTTTGATCATCCGTGATGACATATTGGTATTTAGAATTAGACGCTCCGGCATGTGCAAATTCAACGATGTCTGGTTCGCCATCTTGGCTACAAATGTATTCCATAGTGGCTCCACCTGCGGTGCTTACCGTTCCTCCGACAGGAGTATCTCTTGCCACAGTAATGAAGTTACTAGACAATTCAAAACAGTCGCTAGAAAGGTCAACCATTGCGGCATTGTCTCCCACTTGCGCAGTAATCATTCCGGTATAAGACAAGCCCCATACCCGGCAGTTTCCTGCTGGCGCACCTTCAAAGTTTTGGCTATTGCCACTTGGCAAACCTAGGATATTATTTTGATCATCCGTTACTACGTAGCCATAATTAGAAGCAGAATTGGTATTGTGTACAAATTCGATAATATCCGCACGACCATCGCCCGGACAAGTATAAACAGTCGTTTCTCCACCAGTGGTTTCTACCATTCCTCCTTCGGGCATATCTCTGATGATAGAAATAAAATTAGAAGACAAAGCAAAACAACCGTCTGCCAAAGCAGTCGTTGCAGCATTATCGCCAACTTGTGCGGTTAGCATTCCGTCATAAGCCAATCCCCATACGCGACAAGTTCCAGATGGCGCACCTTCAAAGTTTTGACTATTGTCAGCAGGTAAACTAAGGATATTATTTTGATCATCTGTCACTACATATTGGTAGTTGGCCGCAGTACTGGTCGATTCAAACCTTACAATATCATCTACCCCATCTCCTGGGCAAGTATAACGAGTCGTCGCACCAGAAGGCATCATCACCATTCCTGCATCTTGTCCTGTTCTATTGACCTCGATAAAATTGCTAGACAATTCAAAACAGCCATCCGTCAAAGCAACCATCGCTGCATTATCGCCGGGCATGGCGATAATATTTCCAGTGTAGGACAATCCCCATACGCGACAAACACCAGAGCCAGCACCTTCAAAGTTTTGGCTATTGCCTGGAGGAATTCCAAGAATGTTGTTTTGATCATCCGTGATCACATATCCATAACTTGAGGTAGAACTAGATTGGTGGGTAAAACTAATGATGTCATCTATGCCATCTCCTGGGCAAACACTTAATTGGGTATTGCCATTTGTATCTTCAACCGTTCCTCCATCTATATCATCTACCCGGGTAACTGATAAAAAGTTAGCAGACAACTCAAAACAGTCGCTAGAAAGATCAATCATTGCGGCATTGTCTCCTAATTGTGCAGTCACCATTCCAGTATAAGACAATCCCCATACGCGGCAGGTACCCGCAGGTACACCTTCGAAGTCGACACTATTCCCTGGAGGTAATCCTAGAATATTGTTTTGATCATCCGTGATGACATATCGGTAAGCTGCTTGTGAGCTAGTCGTGTGTGCAAAAGTCAATAAATCACTTTGTCCATCAGAAGTACAAACATTTTTCTCTGTTGTTCCATCTTCAAAACGTACTTCTCCTCCTTCAGGAACAGAACGGACGATGGAAATAAAATTAGAAGAAAGGCTAAAACAACCATCTGCCAAAGCAGTCGTTGCAGCATTGTCTCCTACCTGTGCAGTTAGCATTCCATCATAAGCCAATCCCCATACACGGCAATTACCAGCAGGCGCACCTTCAAAGTTTTGGCTATTCCCTGGAGGCAATCCAAGGATATTATTTTGAT
>CAYQRA010000620.1:0-4541 GCA_964419315.1 uncultured Saprospiraceae bacterium
ATGCTGATCTCTATGAAGATTTTGCAGGCAATCCCTATTCTCATGCTTCTCCTTTTGCTCGATTGATGGAGAAAGGTTTACTGAACTCTCTAACCCAAGTTGGAATTCGAACATTGAATACTCATCAAAAAGAGCAAGCAAAAAGATATGAGGTAAGGGTGGTAGAGATGAAAGATTTTAACCTAGATTTTCTCCCAAAATTAGCTGCACCGCTTTATGTATCGCTAGATTTAGACGTCTTAGATCCAGCCTTTGCACCTGGCGTTTCGCATCATGAACCCGGTGGTCTTTCTACCAGAACCCTTATCCAAATCATTCAAACCATTCCGCATACCTTAGTTGGGGCGGATATTGTCGAATACAATCCCACCAGAGATCTTAATAATAGGACTGCTATGGTTGCTTATAAACTGATGAAAGAGTTAATGTGGAAAATGTTGGATTGATTTTTCCGATCTCTCTTAAGAAAGACTGTAATCTTCTGTACCTTCCCGCCAGAAATTAACAAAATAGAGGCAGGAGTAAAAAAAATGAAGGTAAATCAAATGAAGGTTGCGGTTATTGGTGCAGGTGCGGCCGGCTATTTTGCGGCCTTAGCGGTTAAGGATAATCATCCCAAGGCGGAGGTCACGATATTTGAAAAATCTAAGAAGATTTTAGCGAAAGTGAAAATTTCTGGAGGAGGACGATGTAATGTCACCAATGGCTGCACTGCCATTGCTAAATTGGCGGAAGCTTATCCAAGAGGTGGGAAAAAGTTGAAAAAAGCCTTTCGTGTTTTTAGTACTGCCGATACCATGGAGTGGTTTGAAAGTAGGGGCGTAGCCTTGATGACGCAGGAAGACCATTGTGTTTTTCCTGTTTCTCAAGACTCTCAGAGCATTATTGATTGTTTTTTAAAAGAAGCCAAAAAAACGGGGATCCAACTCCAAATCAATCATGGAATCGCTGCCATCCGTCCGGTTGATGAAAAATTGGAACTTCATTTTCGGAAGGATCTTGCGCCACCTATGCTCTTTGATAAAGTAATCGTTGCGACGGGTGGTTCTCCTAAGCGCAGTGGATTAGAGTGGTTAGAAAATTTGGGTCACAAAATCGAAGATCCCGTTCCCTCGCTCTTCACCTTCAATATGCCTCAAGAAGCTATCCGCGAACTAATGGGCATTGTCATTGAGCAAACCCAAGTGAGCATCCAAGGTACCAAACTCAAGGGAGATGGTCCTTTACTTATTACCCACTGGGGCATGAGCGGCCCTGCGATTCTCAAATTATCCGCTTTTGGAGCTCGGATTCTCAGTGACCTCAATTATGAATTTAAGACCCAAGTCAATTGGGTCAATGAAGTCAAACACGAAACGGTTTTGCAGGCTTTACAAGGGATTGTTAAAGCCCATCCACAAAAGATTTTAGCCAATTATCGGCCTTATTCTTTGAAAGAAAGATTATGGTTATACCTTTTGGAAAAAGTAGATTTACCCTTGAAAAAGAAATGGAGTGATCTGGGTAAAAAGGGCCTTAATAAACTGGTTCATGTTTTGACGAATGATGTCTATCAGGTGAAAGGAAAAACCACTTTTAAAGAAGAATTTGTGACCTGTGGTGGAGTGAGTTTGGAGAGTATTGACTTTAAGACCATGCAAAGTAGAGCTTGTAAAAACTTGTATTTCGCAGGGGAAGTTATGGATGTAGATGGGATCACGGGAGGCTATAACTTTCAGTCTGCATGGACTACTGCTTTTATTGCGGGAAAGTTGGAAGGGTAGATTGGCGAGTAGTCCTTTTGTTATTGTATTTTCACCTCTTTGAGTATTTTTGTAAATTAGGAGCCGTTCTTAGGTATTAAAACGTTCTCCCTAAAATGAAATTGGTGCTTAGAAAACATATTGTTTCAAGCTGGTCTCTATCTCTTTTCCTAGAAGGATTCTTGTTCCTTCTTTTGCCGCTTCTATGTGTTTATCCAGCATTAGGTCAGGAGAAAATTACTTTTCATAATGCCTCTAAAGGTCTATCCCAAGGAACGGTAACGAGTATCGTACAAGATAAATACGGCTTTTTATGGATCGGTACTCAATATGGACTTAATAAGTATGATGGCCAAGATTATATTCAATATCACCATATTGAAGAGGATGAAAATTCATTGATCCAAAATAATATTACTTCTCTGGCGATTGACGATAATAATAATTTGTGGATCGGAACTTACGGAGGTGGGCTTGACAAATTAGATCTGGCAACGGGTAATTTTTCTCATTATAATGCGGCTAATAATAAGTTGACCTACGATTATATAACCGACCTCTATATTGATCAAAATCAATTTCTTTGGGTCGGTACCGAAAAGGGAGGCCTTAATGTAGTGGATACAAAAACTGGATTGAAAAAATCAAAAGTCGGTAACTTCAACCTGGAGCAAATGAGTGGTGGTGGGGTCACTGCTTTGAGTGGAAATAATGAATTTATTTTAGCGGGAACTTGGAAGGCGGGACTATTAATTATCAATCCTTCTCAGGGAACTGTTTTAAAAGAAAGTATAATTAAGGATCCGATCAGAGCTATAAAAAAATCTTCTCCGAATGAATTTGTAATTGCTACCAATGAAGGCGTCTATATCAACTCTCCCGGCTTTTTTTCATCCAAAAAGCAAAGCTATTCAAATCCAATTCTAGATAATTCTGTGGTCCTTTCCTTGCATGTAGATAAACTCGGCAATCAATATATTGGTACAGAGAATAATGGACTATTTCATATCAATACCAAAGGAAAAGCGATTCACTATTCCACTAGAAATAATAATTTATCCAAGCCTATTGCGGGCAATTCCATTTGGGCAATTTTCGAAGATGATCACGGGATCATCTGGATCGGTTTGTACCTAAAGGGAATGAATAAGATTGATGAATTGGAAGAAATGTTTAAAGAAATTCAATACGACAATAATTCCAATCAGCTTGATTTGGTAAGTGCCATTGAAGAATCGAAGGACAAAAGATTATGGTTGGGAACGGATGGGAATGGTTTGTATTCTTTTGATTTAGAGACCGGGAAGATTGAGACCTATGAAGAGATTTGGGGAGCTAGTTCGGAAAAAGTAATTACTGCTTTGCTCTTTGATTCTCAGGAAAAGTTGTGGATTGGGACTTGGCAAGATGGGGTGAAGATGTTTTATCCGGATTCAAGAATGGTGAAATCCTTATCCGCTGATGATGGGCCAAATGATCCTATCAGCGGGAATTATATTCATGGGATTTTTGAAGATAATAATAATAATATTTGGGTCACTTCTTTTCGAGATGGCTTAGATATTTTGAACCAAGATGGTGAGAAAATAAGAACGATCTCAAAAGAAGAAATCATTAGTTTAAAGGTAAGAGCCCTGATACAAGATTGTGACCAAAATATTATTTTAGGGACGGAAGTAAGTGGTGTCCAAGTTTTAAAAATAGATGAAGATTATAATATTCTTTCCACTTATTCTTTTTTTGATAAAGAGTCTAATCAAAGTTTTGGTCATAGCATCAACGCTCTTTTTATCGATAAGGAATGCAATCTTTGGATCGGTTCAAACGGAGGTTTGATTTTTAAGAAATACCAAGAAGAGTCCTTTAAGGTTTATACCACAAAAGATGGTTTGCCGAGTAATATGATTTCTTCTATCGAGGAAGATAAATCTGGTTTGATTTGGGTAAGTACGAATCAAGGAATCTTTTCCTTTGATAAAAATACGGAATTGGTAAAGCATTTTACCAGTGATGACGGATTGCTTTCCAATGAATTTCTGCAGGAAGCAAGTCTGCACGCTTCTTCTGGGAAAATGTTTTTTGGCAATACTGCCGGAGTGAATTACTTTACGCCAGACTCTATAAAGTCAAATACGATTACTTCTCCGGTCTACATTACAAATGTTTTGATTTCGGGAGAAAAAATTGAAAAGTTAGATTCTACCAAAAGAAGTACGGTTTATAATGACCAAGACATTGTGTTGCAACACGATCAAAACGATATAACTTTTGAATTTACTTCCCTCAATGTCACCCAAGCGGAACAAAATCAGTTTCGGTTTCAATTGCAAGGAACAGATGATTTGTGGCAATATATCGGAAATGAAAAATCAGTCAGTTATCGAGATTTGAAACCCGGTACTTATCGGTTTGAGGTCATGGGCTCTAATAATGATCTCGTTTGGAATCCTACGCCTGCCTCTTTTTCTTTTAAAATAAAAAAGCCTTTTTATAATACTTACCTCGCTCGGCTTTTTTACTTTCTGGTGATTGCTGGAATCCTTTACTTTTTTATTAAAAACCTATTACTCCGAGAACGCCTCCAAGCAGATCTTGAATTGGAGCATCTGCAATTAGAACAATTTAAAAAAATTGATCAAGTCAAGTCTCAATTTTTTGCCAATATTTCCCATGAGTTTATGACTCCATTGACCATGATTATTTCTCCGCTAAAAGGGATTAGAAATAAATCGTCCATGAAAACAGAGTGGAATACGATTGACCTAATGATCAAGCATGCCGAACGATTGGAAAAATATA
>CAYQRA010000621.1:0-2927 GCA_964419315.1 uncultured Saprospiraceae bacterium
AACCGGGTTGTGGTAAAACCCGATTTGCCAAAGCCGTTGCTTATGAGTTGTACCATCAGGATAAGGTCAACTATCGGGATCATTTCGAAGAATGGCACATCAAATCTACCGATAAAGCAAAAGATGGTTTATACACTTTCGACTTCGTCGATCGCCTCCGCGATGCCCAGATTTTTGGCCAACTAAAAGAACACCAACAAGCAAAGACCCTCAATCCTGAAACCTATGTCAGCTTTGGCCCATTAGGCAGAGCCTTTTATGGCAATCAGCAGGATATTGATCCTAAAGAACAATTGCCCAAAGTCGTATTGATTGACGAAATAGACAAGGCGGATATTGACTTTCCCAATGACCTGCTTCTAGAGCTGGATGAAATGCGATTTACGATCAACGAAGTCAAAGAAAAAAACAGTACCGGCCAGGAACAAAGAAAAACAATCACGGCACCGCCACATGCCAAACCCATCATCATTATCACCAGTAATGATGAAAAAGCATTACCAGATGCTTTCTTGCGCCGCTGCCTATTTTATTATATCAATTTCCCAAAACCCAGTCAACTGGAGACCATCATCAAAGCTCATTTCATCCAATCTTCTCCAGAAAAAATCAAAGCGGCTATAGAGACTTTTTATCATCTACGAGAGGTGATGGCTGCGGATGAAAGTAGCGGAAAAAAAGTGAGTACCAGCGAGTTGATCGACTGGTTTAGAGTAATCGAAGCACGCCCCGAAGATTGGGAAGCCGATCAATTGAAAGACCTCCCTTTCAGTAGCGTTTTAATCAAAAGCTTTCAGGATCATAAAAAATACTTGATCCAAAAAGAGCATCAGAAAAAACCGATGAAAAAATATTTAAGCTAAATGTTTTCTAAGCTTCCACTACATCATCTTTTTATCAAATTACGCAATGAAGGCTTTAGCCTTGGTACGGAGCAATACCTATCGCTAATTAAAGCTTTACACCATAAAAAATATTTACTCGACTTAGAAATCATCCGTAGAACCTGCCTCCTTTTATGGGCCAATTCGCGGGAAGAAATTTGGATTTTTAATCGACATTTTGATTTGATGATTTCTTCGGAACAACAAGTTCTAGAGGAAATCGAGCAACAAAGCCAAAGCCCGAATAGCAAAGCGGAGGATACGGTTATCAATAATAAACCACCCGTTTCCAATACTGATGCTCCGCAATTAAGTGCCGAAGATACTCCACAAACCGAAGAGTCAGTCAGTGATAAAAAAGACTTAAAGAAAACAGCAGAAAACCCTAGTAAAAGCAAAAACACCACTGCCCTACCCGGTCATTTTCAGCCTTTCCAAACAAAAGATGCGGAGCGTTTTTTACTCGAAGGGACGGTCTCTCCTATTACCCTGCGGCAGATGCAACAATGTTGGAGGTATCTTCGAAAATGGAAAACAGAAGGTGCGCAGACGGAAATAAATTTGCAAAAAACTTTTGAAGAAGTTGCCCAAAAAGGATTTTTCACCGAAGCTGTAAAAACGGCTCCTAGGGTAAACATCTACGAATTATTATTACTCGTAGATCGCAATGGATCTATGCTTCCTTTTCATGGTCTCTTAGACGAATTGGTCTCCTCTGCCTTAAATGGTGGAAGATTTCAAAAAGCACGGAGTTTATATTTCCATGATTATCCCATCAAGTATTTATACGCTCAACCACAGCTAATTGAGGAGATTGAATTGAGCCAATTGAAACAAGCATTAAATCCTAAAAGAACGGTGGTCATGATCATCAGTGATGCTGGTGCTGCCAGAAATACCTACAGTGAAAAAAGAGTAAAAAGAACTCAAAAGCTAAAAGATTTTCTCAAGGAAAATACCGCGCAACAAGTTTGGCTCAATCCCATGCCGGCCCAACGTTGGAAGGGCTGTAGTGCTGAAGATATTGCCGCATTTTTTCCGATGTTTGAAATCCATAAAAATGGTCTTTCGCAAGCGATTGATGTCTTGCGAGGGAAAACAACTTAGTCAATAAAAAATAAATGCCTAACAGCAATACCAATACCTCTACTTTCGCCATCGAAAAAGCACAATCGCTGGTTCTAAACTTTCGTCAAAAGTTTGGAGAGGGGCCCTATTGGTTGGCTTGTCATGCGGCTTTCCCTTTGGCTTTGACTCCGAAATTGCTATACACTTTGCGGGCGAATTTCCTCTTCGATAATCATGGTCGACAACTTCGTAGTCCTTGGATCGCGGTGGCAGATATCCTTTTGAATCTTTGTAAAGAAACAGGACTTGAATTGTATCAAATGGATCCTGCTGTTCGGGAAATTCTATTGAGAGAATTAAAGAACAACAAAAGATTTCAGAAAGGGAAATTCCATAATAACCGACTCCAACAGTTGGGGCATTTTCTACTCGCTTATGTAGAACAACATTTGTACAGCAGTGATGAAAATCTTCAAACTTTTGCGGAGGCGCAAAGCTGGGCGGCCTTGACTTATATTAATCCTCAAGAAGCCACGCAAAAAATCGCACAGGCGATTGCAGAAGCGCAAAATGTAGAGAATGAACACGAGCAAGTTCGACTACAATTATTATTGGACAATCTTTTGGAAAAACATCCAGAACTAAATCGCTTGCGTCAATATGCCCAAGCTAATGTAGCCAGTTTGGGGGGCAATCCTGTGCCTGCGCAGCAATTTGATGCACAAGAAAAAACCGGCGACCAAATTGAAATCGCAGGGGTTAGCTTAAATAAATTGGTCGTAGAAAAAAGATCTTCGCCAACAGAATTACAGATCAAAATATTACAACAAGGATTAAAAACACTTGGTTTTTATGAAGGGGAATTGACGGAAAAAATGGATGACCTGACGACTGCCGCAGTGGAAGCTTTCCTAGATCAGCAAAAGGTAGATGGAGATGGAAAATCTTTGACCTTTCTACTCCGAAAAGTAGAAG
>CAYQRA010000621.1:2937-4539 GCA_964419315.1 uncultured Saprospiraceae bacterium
CAATTCACCGTTTAAGCAAGTAGAAGCCAATGTAAAAGTAGGAGAAGCCATAGATCGTCAAAGCGGCAAAAAAGTAAGGGACATTAAACTAAAGGTTTATTTATCCAATAGTAACCAACTCCGTTATACCAAAAATTTCCGGTTTATTTATGATCCTTTGGTGGAGCGATTAAAAGAACTGGAAAGCAAAGGCTTGATCGAACTCGATTATTATGCGAAGCATATTTCTGATGATTTTACCAATAATGAAGCGATTGATCGTAGTCGGGATGAAGCAGAATTAACCTTAATGCCAATCAATCCAGAGTTGATCAAAACAGGCATGCAAAACAGAAAAAATATTGCGGGATTTTATGGGGATAAAATGCTAAATAAAACGACTTTGGTCGTTCCTATTATACTAGAAGACTTGGGAGAATACCAAGACGATTTTGCTAAATTTCCGCAGTTGCCCGCCAATGGAGTTCCTCTAGTAAAGGATCCATCTTCCAAGGAGCCCTATGTAAGTTTTGATAAAGTAGACTTAGCAAATATGCTCAATGATATCGAAACTTTAGTGGATCGTTTGACGCATTTAAAACGCAGTAATCCAGAGGGGGAATTGGCCTTTGAGAAGAGGGATTATGATTTTCTTTTTGATGCGACGGCGGAGCAAGAGGTAGCGCAAGAAATGGGAGTTGAGGAATTAAGTATCTACTTGTCTTATACCAATCCTGATCGGGAGGAAGTAGCCCAAGTTTTAGAAACTTTCCGAGCAGTGGGTAATTATAATTTTATTGATCCGGAAGTTGAACTAGAAGGAATCGATCATCGCGATCTAGCCGAGGAGCGAGAAAACTTATGGAGGAAGGCAGATTTAGTATTGGCTTTTTTATCGCCGGATTATTTGGCCTCCTCTTTACATGTTGATTTTGAATTTCGTCCTATTCGAGAACGAGCAATTAAAACAAAGTTAATTCCGATCTTACTTAGACCTTGTCTGATTGAATGGTCTGTTACTGGACTTATACGTCGAATTCCTATATCGGGTCGTTCCGTTTCTGATAGGTCAGATCCCATGCTACTAGCTAATAATTTTTCCATTATCGCCAGAAAAGCTGCTGAGGAGAGATCGACTCAACTGAACAAAGAGCAAATGGAAAATATTTGGAATGGTAGTGAATTCTTCATTCCTAAAATTATTGGTTTTCCGATCAATCAACAGGGGGAAACACCTAAAAATTTATTGATCCGCTATCACCCCAATGATCGGGCTTACTTTGATCGTCTTGTCACCCATTTGAGGTCTTTTTCCGAACAGGAGATTTTCAATATTGACCAACAGGAATTTGGCATTAGCAAAATAGATCCGACTACGGAACAATATTATGCCATTGATCGAGCAGATGTGATCATCAATTTGGTCAGTCCTGCTTTTTTAAAGCACCCTCCTTTTATGGATTCAAGCCCACAGCTCTTAGCTAATGTCCGCAGTGGATCTAAAAGAGCATTCAATATTATGTTGTTGGATAATGTTTCTAAAAGGAAGGAACCGGAACCACTTATGGACTTAGCCCTTCTACTAGAAGGCTACATTGATAAGCCAAAAAGTGACTTTGCCTG
>CAYQRA010000622.1:0-4529 GCA_964419315.1 uncultured Saprospiraceae bacterium
AATTGTTCAAACCAGTTTTTTAAACCCAACAATTTTTCGCCTTTTAAAAAACCAGCAGCCGCTAAGACTTCAATAGCCTTTGTTATTTCAATCAAATGAATGGTATCAATAATTCCAATTCCACGCCCAGTCACCCTTCCTTTGATGGCTTGTGCATAGCGTAAACTGGGATTCATCAAAGTTGCTTTATTCAAAAAGAAAGCCTCCAAATGTTTTAAAGCATGTGCCGCATATTTTTCCTCTTTTGTGATTTTATAGGCCGCCACAAGTGTCACCACCCATTGATTCATATTTCGCATAGCTTTGCGATGCGCTACAAAATTATTAGGATTGGATTGTCCATCTCTTCGAATGTATGGTCCCGCCGGATCCTCTGGATTTTCCCACCAGTAATCTCCTTCTGAATAAAAATCATGAATACCTCCGGCACTTCTCGGGCATGAAAAATTGGTGATCGGAATAGGTAATTGTTTCAAATATTTATCAGCAAGAGTGATTACATTTGGAGTATTAAATTTTAGAACTCCCTCTTCAGAAAGTTGATTTGAGGCATCTACATTTATATTTGATGGAGATGCTGCATCTTGGTTTTGGCTACAAGCTACTAGCAAAATGAGACAAGGAAAAAAGATGTAAATTAATTTTTTATTCATCTTAAAATTTTATTTTGCCATAGAATTAAATTCGCATCTACAGCCTCATATTTATTTTGATATTTTTCCAATGTACTCCAAAGTTTTAAATATTTTTCTTCTTCTAAGCCCCAATGAGCAAACAATAAAAAGTCATTACTTTGCAGCGTAATTTCTTTTTCTATCTCCGTATGATATTTCCATTTATTTTTATTTTCATAAAAAGGGATCGCAAATTCTATTGCGCTTTTGAGGGTTCCTTTCTTATTTTTATACTGCCATAAATTTTCACTAGACGTGGATGCCAGTAATGCGAAAGTAGTCCATGCCCTTAAGTTATAATTCATATAATGAAAAGGCTTAGTTCTTGAAAGTTCATCAGGAAAACTTCCATCCTCTGCCATTTGAATATCTATTTGTTTTTTATATTGCAATTGTGCCAATGCGAAAATATCACTACGTTCAGCTACTGTTGCAAAAGCTGCAACTTGCGCGCCCCACCATGTAGAATGGTTGTTGTTGTTATCTCTTTCATCGATACCATAAGGATGGGTAGTCAACCAAATAGCATAGTCATTAAACCATTTTTTCACACCCGTTAAGGATTCACCTTTTAGCATTTTCTTTCTTTCTAAAAGTTCCACACTAAGAGCTACATTTATTAATCGAATGGTGTCAATGATTCCGATTCCTCTACCTGTAGAAATTCCTTTTATCGCTTGTGCGTAAAGTAAACTTGGATTCATTCGAGTATCTACATCCACAAACCATGCATTGATATGCTCTATCGCATGCAACGCATACTTCTCCTTTTTTGTTAAATGATAAGCAGCCGTTAAGGTCGTTACAATAATGGAAAATTCTCGAATAGCGGTTTTATGTTTTTTAAAATTATTTGGATTACGCTGTCCATCTTTTCGAATGTAGGGTCCCTTCAGGTCATTAGGGTTGGGCCACCAATAGGAACCCTCAGAAAAATAATCATGAATTCCACCTACGCTTCTTTCTGCTTTAAAAGAAGTAATTGTTACTGGCTTTTGCTCTAAATATTCATTGGCTTTTGAAATAACTTCTTGAGTTGAAAAACTTATCGTTTCTTTTCCTAACATTGCTTTCTTATCTATAGGAGCATTACAAGCAGCTATAGTCAAAAAATTAATAATTAAAATAGGAAACAATATTTTCTTCATTAAAAAATTTATAGCTTAGAACATGTTTAAATATACCCTTACTTATTTTGGATCAAATAGTATTCATAAGGTGTAATAAAAGTCACTCCTTCCTTTTTCAGAAATAGAATGATTTTCTTAAAGTTATTAAATCGGTTTATATCTTCTACCCAACTTCTTGGATGTCCTTGAATAATTAAGATTGACTCATTTTTATACTTTTCATATCCAATTTTAAATTTTTCGAAATCAGGTTGATGAACTGGATATTCTATATTTACTTCTTTAATTCTATGGAGTAAAAATTTATTAGTTGGGCTTCTTGTTTCTTTATACATCCAAATTTTCAAATCAGAAATTTGCTCTATAACTTTAGTCGTTTGTTCATCTGTAGAATTGTATGGTGCGCCAAAAGTATGCAATGTTATGCCTAGTTTTTCTTTTGCTAATCTTTGCGTTTTTGTTATACTTGATGACTGTTCCTCAAAATTCTTCCCTCTAAACTCACTAATTTCAACTCCTTCCTCTTTCACTCGACAATGGCAAAATCCATGATTCCAAATTTCGTAGCCTTCTTGATTTCGTTCTTTTATCCAATCAAAATAAGCGAAATTATCTTTTTCCAATGAATCACCAATAAGACCAATTGTTCCTTTTACCTCCTGGGCATTTAAAAATTCCACTACCATTTTCCACCCTGCATGGACTTCATTATCCTTACACCATAAATCATCTAGTTTCAAAATAACAAACGGTTTTTTGGAGTCCTTTGAAATTTTCCTAAATGAATTACAACTTACAAGCAACAATAAATTCACAAGACTAAAAATTAAAATCCGAGCAAACATAAAAATGGTATTTTAAAACTTATTTACTTGACTTTTCCACCAGTTCTTTAAATCCATTGGCATCCTTCACTTTATTATTATCTCTTTCCCAAGCTGACAAAAACCGATACCGTACTTCTCCTTTTGCATTTTTGAACACATAAGCATGACTCAATTCATCAGCAATATGTTCGGGCTGATACTTTTTATTTGCTAAAATAGCCATTCCCATATTTTCTTTATGAAAAGATTGTTTTCCCCAATTCATGGCATAGAAATAATCGGTCGTTTTTCCTTGAATTATTTCGGGTAGATGTTTTACAATTCCAGTGGCAAAACTCATTCCTTCTGGAAGTTTTCCATTGATTACTTTTAAATGAATTTCCGACCAAGCTTGCCCCGCCTCAATACTCCAATCCTGAATAAGGTCAAAAGTTTTTCCATCAATATTCAGCCCTTTAAAATTTGTTCTGATCGTGGAGCTGAGATTATTGTTTTCCATTATTTCAATTGTTTTTTCATCGCAATTGGAAAGGGTATATAATTTATCCTGGTACCAAATCGCAGGACTCCCTAATCCTAAAGAATTACCAACTTTCAATACATCAGATCCCCAGTCCATAATGTCATGGTATTTCCAACCAACGGTATCCATCACCAAATCGCTTACCGTTTTTCCATAAATATCAAAGCGATGCCGACTATCTGCATAGTACCGATAGGCGACCAAATCATTTTCTAAAACAGGTCCTTCAAACATCATCCATTTACTTTGAGTGGCTAAATTTTGAGGGATGGTAATTTTAGATTGTGCGACATAATCGCCGCTTATTTTATTTTTGTCTGTTGGATCAAAATCAAATGGCTGGGTAAGCAGAAGGGCTTGTGTTTTCTTAGCCGCCATCTCTGGTGCTGGCACTTTGGGAACCGTCTTATCTTCAGTTTTGGGAACAGAATTTTCACACGAAAAACAGACCATTAAAGTCAGGGAAAATAGTATTATATAGATTGCGTTTCTCATTTTATTTTCTTTGAAAAATCAGATAATTAAAGTTTCAATTATTTGGAATTCCTTGCTTCAATAGCGCCTCTTCTTGTTTTATTTTTTCAAAATCAATCACCAGGTAAGTTCCTTTAAAATCTTGATTTCGAGCTTCAATTATAGCTTTTCCTTTTTCACTGGGTTGAAGTTCAATGGCAGCGTAGCCATTTGCCATTTGAATGACTTGACTTCTGGTGGGGGTTCCATAGTTTTTTAATAAGTTTCCAGTTCCATCTTTGGAAAAATATAAATGCTTTTCGTAATCCAAAACCCGGACTTTATTTTTGTCTTGCATAAATGCCTCAATCAAATAATTTCCATTTAACAACTTCCGATAAGTCAGTTTCACATGATCTGGATTTTCGGCTTGGGTATATTCATAATTGACCGTCATCGTGTCCGCCGTTATTACTTTTCCATTTTTAAAACCTTTGGCAATCAGATCGTTTTTTCCTTTGACAAACAAGACCTCCCAGTTTAAGCCACAAGCAGGGAACTCCCCTAGTTTTCGATTTTTTTTACCCAAGGATATATCATTATTAAAAAGTTCAACCGTCTCGCAGTTGCTAAAAACCGATAGGTTTCTTGTTTTCCCTTGTGGTCCTCTACGCTCTGTCCAAGTATGTGATTCGATATAAGCGAACAATTCTTTTGACCAATAACTTTTGAAAACATAGTACGCATCTTTTGGGTTTCCAGCTCTATCGACCAATCCTTTTTGATTCAAATAAGGGATCGCATTTTCGGGTCGCAAGGGAGTACCAAAATCTTTAAATGCCCATTGTGCATTGCCAGAAAAATCTGCTTTCGTTTCAGAAATACCTAAATACCAATCGAATAAGTCTACAATATAATTTTC
>CAYQRA010000623.1:0-4511 GCA_964419315.1 uncultured Saprospiraceae bacterium
CAATACTATTTTGTTGCAAATTACGCTTTTTTTTACCTCGAAAATCATCTAAAAATTCGCGGACACCCGTAAAGGAAACGGCTTCTGTATCAAAAAACTTCACCGCTGCTTGTCGCTCTTTTTCAGAAGCCTCTAGATGATTGAGAATATTCATCAGGTGCATTTTCATATGGCCTTTTTGGATACCAGTAGTAACCAAAGACCGCAAGGCAGCAAAATTTTGTGCCAGTCCAGTAGTGGCGATAATCATCATCAATTCTTCCGCATTAGGACTGCCTAACAACTCTAGAGATCGACGCGCAATAGGATGCAATTTGGTCAAGCCTCCTACCGTACCAATGGCCAATGGAATATCCAACCAAAATTTAAAAATTCCTTTTTCTATAGAACAATGACTGAGACTTCGGTATTGACCATCGCGCGCGGCATAGGTATGTCCGCCCGCTTCGATTGCTCGAAAGTCATTACCCGTAGCGAGGACTACTGCGTCGATGCCATTAAAAATTCCCTTGTTGTGAGTCGTTGCTCGGAAAGGATCAATGCGAGCAATCCGAATAGCTTGTGCAAACTTCTGTGCAAAAGTATTGGCATCCATTTCGTTTGGAAAATTACCAAGGTCGCTGACTGGACATTCTACCCAAGATCGAACGACGCACTCCGGAGTGTAGTTCGATAAGATGGCCATGATTACCGTCAACTCTTTTTCTTGACCAGAAAAACTAGGATGTTTAGAAACGAAGCGCTTCAGGGTACGGCCAAATTCTTCTAAGACAGAATTAATAAAATTGGCACCCATCGAATCACAAGTTTCAAAAGAAACTTTCAACTGAAAATAATTGGGTTCGAGATCGGTAAAATCAAGGAGTTCAATATCCAGAATTCCGCCACCTCTTTTTCTCATATTTGCGGTGATGTGGGATACATCTTCGATAAGTGTTTTTTTCAGCTGCGCAAAAACTTCATGCAGTTTATAGACTTCACCAGACCAATTGAAATGGACTTGCCCAATTTTCACAGTAGACAAGACTTTGGAATGGAATCCACCACGGGTCATCCAAAATTTAGCCGCCGCCGAGGCTGCTGCAACCACACTGCTTTCTTCAATCACCATGGGGACCACATAGGTCTTTCCGTTGATAGAAAAATTGGGAGCAACACCATAGGGGAGATAAAAGTTACTAATGGTATTTTCACTAAAACCATCTAAGACTCTTTGCTGGTCTTCATTGGCATGCCAATAGCTCATCATCTCGCGCATGACATTCTCCGGATCTTTGAAGAAGTTTTCAACGATCCAACCCAGTTTTCCTCTCTTCGAGAGTTTTGAGAATCCGGAAATTGATTTTTTCATGCGGTTTGTAAGTTCGAAATGACTCGTAGGCTAAATTTGCATCTAATATCTAAAACTATTTTTAAAAATAAGTATTCTTCCTCTATTTTCGAATGCGCAAATAAGCTTGAGCAATAGAAAAGCCATCTACTTGGGCTTTGACATGATCATACAAATCTTGATAATCACCTCTAGCATGTTTTAAAAAACCAGAAGCCTGACCATATACAGAAGATAAAGTTAACTTATTAGTTAGATAATACCCATCTAAAAAGTCTTTTACTCCTCCAGAAATAATGACTTGTTGGCATTTTCGTTTTGTCCCCAGCTCTGCAATCACCTCATTTGCGATATGAACCATGTCTTCGGCACTATGGCCAATATGTGCTAGTTTCTGATAAATGGCTTGTTGATTTTCATTGCTGCGCAATAATTCTAGGCGGGCAAAATTAGTGCCCCCACTCGCTGCAAAGTCGATGGCTTCCAAAGGCAATTGGAAGAGCGCTTTCAAACTGGCTTTTCCCATTCCTTGCCCCACTTCCTTAACGATAATCGAAAGATTCGTTTGGTCAATAAATTCTTCAATGGTTGCAAGTGGAGATCTGGTGAAATGATCTCCTTCTGGTTGGAGCCATTCTTGAAAAGGGTTGACATGGATAATTAGACCGTCGGCGCGAAGCGTTTCTACTAGTTTTTCTGCTCTCCAAGCTTCTTTTCGCTCTAATAATTGTTCTATTTGTGCAACACCTAGATTGGCGTATAGTGGAAGGTCATCTCCCATGATAGGGCGAAGATCAAAATCGGGCAGTCGCTCGTCACTATATAATAAGCCTCTGCACGAGCCCAAGCCCATTCCCATTCCAAAATCCTTACAGGCGCGAGCTAGATTGTGATTGATGGTAAAAGCCAAAGCTGTTCCACCCGTCATACTGGATACCCAGATCGGAACCTTCATTTGTTTGCGGAGAAATGAAAAACCGGAGGCAGCACCCGATTGGGGGTGAGCGGAGAGTAAAGGTTCGTAGTAAAATCGCCCATCTAATTGATCTTTTCCTACCTGAGATTGGAAAGCCAGTTCAATGTGATCTTTCTTCCGAGAAGAAGCAACCGCATCTTTTTCAGAAGGCAAACTACCTACTTCGTTATTTTCGATATCTTTACTCATAAAGTTCATAATCTAGACCTAATTTTGATTATTTGGTCTAATAGATTGGTAAATTTAGCCCTTTACAGCCACAAAACCTATTAGTGTAGTGAGGGAAACAGGTAGTCGTAAAAATGGTTTAGCATAAGTACTTAGTTAAAAAATAAATCTGTCATTTTTTATTTATTTTAAAGACTTAACGAATTGAAAAGGAGTTGGTTTTGAAAGAGAAAGGAAAACCTGTCTAGTTGTCCAGAAGGACTCGAATGAGAAATCGAGGAGGGCGTTTCCGAAGCAAATTAATTATTTTGTCTTAGCACGTACTTACTGCTAAAGGTGTCGCCTCCTAAAGTTTTAGACTTGTATTGGTTTATTTTCCTACCTTCTCGAGCACCCGCTCGTCAAAGCCCGGACGGACAAAATCGTCTAGGTTTGGAAAAAGCTTTAGCGTTTCTCTGCGCAACCATGCCAAGCACCTAAATAGATCTAATAAATCATCCGTGCGCTCAGGAAAATGAAAGCGTAAGACTTCCCAAGCGGCCAGACTACGATTGATGGCAATCATAGCAATTTTGGCAGAACCATTGGCATCGTTTTGAATGGGAGTCTCAGGGGCGATGAGTTCGTCGTGCAAACCGCGGATGGCACGACCTATCTTGGGACCGATAAAGAAATTATACCATTGAATGGTTTCGATGGCATCCGATAAGGTTTTGAAAAGGACACTTTGATCGATACCCAAATTGGTCTTCGTATTCATCTCTTCCTCTTTATCTTCTAACCATTTCTTATTTTGGTCAAACCACTTTTTGACCTCGGTACCGTATTGAATGGCTTGATCTTTCACGGTTTGTTGGATACGAGTCAATTCGGGCTCTACTAATTCTTGGTGCATCGCTTCCTGGTGAAAGGTCGTCCAGTCCAAGCCCTGCTTTTCAATTGATTCTCGGATCATATCCATAGCTTTCACTAGATTTTCAGATAGGTTCTCTGAAAATTTGGTCGCATCAAAATCGGTGTGATCATCATTGTGGTGATTGGCAGAAGACTCAAAAATGGTACAACGATGAGTGAGCGGACAACGGTCGCACCAGCGATCACAGTAATTGTGTATTCCTGAGATATACTTTTCCATAGAATGCTGTTAAATAAGCCCAGACGATATGGGAATGGTCTGGCAAAAAGTCGTTTAATTTAGTGCTCTCTCTATACAATGACCTTATTGAAGGCCACTTTTACCTAAATATAAGGATTGGGATGTTTATTGGGACTTTTTGAGCTCAAAAGTTACCAACAGGGCGAAAAAGACACCATCAAAGAAGGCAAAAAAGCAAGTCAAAATAGAGGCGCTGAAAAAAAAGTGCGAAAATTCAACTGATTATCAGTTAGTTATGAGAGGGCTTGGTGAAAAATAATTCTAAATAATTTGTTTTTTGAAGCAAAGACGGTTACCTTTGCACTCGCGTTTGAAAAAGAATCCTAAGGGAGTCTAATTCCAGCGAAATAAAGAATTTCTATTTTTAAAAAAAAATCACAAAGAAGTGGATACGCAAAGTTATAAGACCAAGTCTGCCAGAAAGGAAGATGTTGTGCGTAAATGGTACATTCTTGATGCTGAAAATCAGGTGGTAGGTCGCCTAGGTACAAGAGTTGCTACTGTTTTGCGAGGTAAACACAAACCTTCTTACACTCCACATGTCGATACTGGAGATTACGTAATCGTAATCAATGCGGACAAAGTTCGTTTTACCGGATCGAAAATGGATCAAAAAGAATACATTACTTTCTCTGGATACCCTGGTGGTCAGAAAAAAGTAGTTGCAAAAAATTTAATGGTCAAAAAGCCAACAGCAATTGTTGAAGCAGCAGTAAAAGGCATGCTTCCTAAAAATGCTTTAGGACGAACCATGTTCAAAAAAATGTTTGTATATGCTGGAGCGGAGCATCCACATGTGGCACAAAAGCCAGAAGCATTAACTGTTTAAAATAAAAAGATTTTCACATGGAAATGATAAATTCAATAGGAAGAAGAAAAGC
>CAYQRA010000624.1:0-4509 GCA_964419315.1 uncultured Saprospiraceae bacterium
TGTCAAAACTTACTCTAGCAAACTCTACCACCTTCTTCAAGAATATTTTTGTTGTTCTATCCTGTTTTGCAGTTGAGAACATGCCAGCGTTTAGGTGCACCTAACATGCTGGGGGTGGAATGTATCGACCGCTTTTCTGTCGCCACATTCATTTTTTCACCCTTTCCACAAGCTTCAAACCCTTGCCGGAAAACAAACCCCGCGTGTTATGACAATCTTAGAGATTATCTTGATCATCATCGAGGAAACTATCCTTGGATAGATTTCTTTCGACCTTCTAAAAAACTCCTTTGAGAAGAAGGAAGGATAAAAAAAGTAAAGCCTCGCAACTAGGGTTGTCGGGGCTTTATTTGTTTGATTTTTTCAAGAAGCCATTGGCGTTCTTCGAGCACCGGTTCTTCCTGAACTTGAGTAGCTAGTTTTTCAAAAGCCAAAACTTGCAGGGGAATAGCTTGGCTCAATAGATAAAGCTTACGCACATATTGAACCCGCTTTTTGATCGCTTCGCTTTTCTGTGGGGGAAAATGTTTTTCTCGTTGCAGTTGTTTTTCAAAAGCATAAGTATAGTCTAAAAGAAAAGAACCATCGCTAGACAAGTCTTTTGAAACTTTATCGAAGTAGACGGTGAGCAAGAGTGATTTTGATCGGAGGTGAAAAGAAGTAAGGTCTCTTTTTCTTTGAGAAAGGGAGCGTTCAAAATCTTGATCGACGGTTCCGGAGGAAGTATAGGAGGTATAAGACAGCCCCCAGATTTTTCCATCTTCTTGTAAGTTGGTTGGGAGTTTTTGGGAAAAATCTTGAATGAATTTTTTAGCGAAGGCATCCTCCTTTCCCGCATTGGCGATCACGACGAGATTGGTAAAAGTTCGTTCGGTCAAATGTCCATTGCTGAGTAGTAGCTCATGGTCTAATCCAAATTTGTACAGGTCTAAGATTTGTTTTTCCATGGCCTCCGTACCTTGCGAACGAAGTCGACTAGCTTGGTTGATTAAGAGTAAAAGAAAAATCGTTTGCTCTTTGGGGTGGAGTAGAGGAGCGATTTTAAAAAACTGTTTTTTAAGTTTTAGAAAAGTAGCGAGTTGGTTTTGATTAGAGCCAGCGATGAGTTGTAAATAAAAATCAACGGCGACGGAAGGAGGATTTAAATTTAGTTGTGCGAGGTAAGCCAGTTGCTGGGTCAAATCATATTCTGCTGCCACGATTTTATTCCGCTCTGAAAACTCGATTAGAAAACGGGCTTTTGTCAAAGCATAAGCTTGGTCGAGCCATTGGTCGGCTTGTTCGAGAGCATTGGCTTCGGGGAGTTGGCGAGCTACGGCGGAAGGTTGGCGGTGTAGCTGTTCGTAGAGCCAACTGAGTTCAAAAAGATCGCTTTCTGTTTTGCCTTTTTTTTGCTGAAAAAATTCGATAAGGGCGCGGGTATTTTTTTCAAACCAATCTATTTGTTGGCGATCGTGGTATTCGCGGAGCAGGAGTTTTTTTTGTAGCGCAGGGGATTGATTCAGTCGCTCGTGTTGTAAAAAACGTTCGGCTTCTTGGTTGAGCGCAGCGAGGAGATTGCGGAACCATTTGTCATCAAAACTTTTTGCAGGATATAATTTTTTAAAAAGCTTTTCCTTCGTCAGGGAAGAATGCTCGAAGTGCGGATATTGTTTTTTTAGTTGGAGAAAGAGGACCGGCAATTTTTTATTGCTATTGCACCAAGGCGAGTGGAGCCATTTGTCAAAGCGTTTGATTTCCTCCGGCGAGAGTAATCGTAAAATTTGCGTGGTTTTGTTCTGCAAAACAAGCTATTTTTTTTGTGTCAAATGAGTAGGTGTGTTTTGTGTTAAGTGTTTGGTAGTCAGTGTCTTTTGGAGTTTGGGAAGTAAAATACGATAATTTTTTTTATGGCAAAAGAAAGAAAGTCTCTTTGCGAAGCAAAGAGGAAGGTTTTAGCTTGAAAATAATTTTGCGCCGTGTTGGTCAGACTCACTTAAGCAGATTATAAACCCCCAAGGAAGTGAGAGGAGCGCAGGCTGCTCTCGTCCTTGATTTTTTGTCCCCGCATTAACGAACATATTCTCAAACCTCAAGAAATTTTTTATGAAAAGCCTACTCTTAATATTGCTAATTTCCATAGCAAGCTCACTCCATGCGCAAGTCGCCCAAATTTCTTCTGCGGTATCTACAGGTATCGTACTGGAAGAATTGAAAGACGAATTAAATGAAGTTGTCCGAGAATCTCTGGATAGAGCAGATTATACCATTTCCAAAGCAGCCCTCCAAGCTCTTGGAGTTATAGATACCTGGAAAGAAACGAATACCGATCTGTTGAATACCGCATTTGGAAAAATTGATGAAACCTCTCAAGAATTATTTGCGAAAACTTCAACCTTGATTAATCAGTTTAATGAAGATATTGTCTCGAATTTGGAGACGGCAAGACAAATCACGGAAAATGCCAATCAAATCACAGAGAGCATTCCAACGGCTGGAAATCGTTCTTTTATTTTAAGGTATTCTCCTTTGGTGATTAGTCCTTCCAACAAAGAAAAAGTTTTGATTCGTTTAAGGGGGGTAAACCTTGAAAAAAGCGAACCTAAGATCACCTTAAAAGATGGAAGTGAAGTGGTGATGAAAATTGTTGGTCCACAAGAAGTTAGTTTTTGGTTGCCCAAAAGTGAATTGAAATATGAGAGCAATGAATCTACGGTCAATGAAATAGAAATTTCTCATACCACTAGAGATGGAAGAACTTGGTATTATTGGCCAAAGTATAA
This sequence comes from uncultured Saprospiraceae bacterium, assembly GCA_964419315.1. Classification (GTDB taxonomy): domain Bacteria; phylum Bacteroidota; class Bacteroidia; order Chitinophagales; family Saprospiraceae; genus CALLVY01. The sequence continues at coordinate 2,763 of CAYQRA010000624.1, forward strand.
AAGGGTAAAGAGAACTTTACTAATTGGCACATTGCCAAAAATGGTTGGGACGTATACTTTAACGGGTGTCCGAAAAACAATTCAAATAGATCGAAAAAACTATACTTGTCAAATTGGAAAATTTGAAGGGACAAATACCAATGTTCACAGAATTGCGCATCCATTAGCTGGCTATAAATGGGACTTAAGAAATGGAACAGAATCCAGAAAAGCATTTCGGGTCACACAAGGAGGAGGAGAGAGTGCGAGATGTCAAATCGTCAATTGGAATGTATCAACGGAAAGGGGAATTAGCGTTCAGGCAAGATGTGATGAAATTCGAGAGTTTCATTTTCCCAATGTAAGAATTAAAGCCGGCTATGTTCATTGTAACCTTGTTGGCCCCGTCTATCGAGAGGTGCCGACGGAGATTCCATTGGCGGAGCAAACAGGAACATTGGAATGGAATATTGACAAATCTATTCAATTGCCTGAAGATATCGGTTCCTTCGAACTTAAAGTCAAAACCTATGATGGAAAGGAGGCGATTGCGACCAATACTTTTTCAAATAGTATCCTAGACATTGAAAAAGTTGGGAACAAATTAATTATTAGATCGAAAGTTCCTCGAGATATAACGAACTAGCTTTTAATAAGCTAAATTCTTACGAATAAGTATGAATAATATTAAGAGATACAACTCTAGAATATATTTTTAAGTCACAAAAAACCATATTATGAAATCAGTATTACCCATGCTGCTCTTATTTCTTTTTAGCCTTACGAGTAGTGTAGTTTATGGTCAAGACCTAGCGATTGGCAATAATTATTTTTTTATTTCGAACCTGGGGACACAGAGTAGCGAATTAATGAAGATTAATGGAAGAAAGGCAATTGCATCAGAAGAAATCTGTAGAGGTCATATTGTCAAAATAGTTGACCTAAATGATAAAGAAGTATTTTTTGAATATTTGCGTTTTGGAAAAAAAGAAGATAAAGCAACGGAAAAACAAAAGGCACTACAAAAGATTTATAATTTCGAAAACGAAACCACCAAAATATTTTCATTAAGCAAAGAGGATTTTAAAAGACTAACAAAAGATTTTTATAATTTTTGGAGAGGATTTGAATATGGTGTTTATACTTTACCCATTCGCTTAAGACGCCAATCTGCCAAATTTGAATTCGATGCTAATGTTTCTCTTGGTGCCAATGTTGTCTTAGGAATTGGTAATCGAAAAAAAGATTATTCCTTCGTTGATCTTTCTTTAGGGGTAGGAATTACCAAAGTAGATTTGGATAGCGAAAATAGTATGCTAGGAGATTCCACTTCTATTTTTGAGTCAATAGAAGTATTGTCTCCCACAGCTTTTACGATCAGCTTCGGAGCCGTGTTTAATCTGGCAAAAAATATTAATATAGGACTATATGCAGGTTGGGATAAATTATCTTCCGCAGACAATGAAGCCGATTGGATTTACAATGGAAAGCCTTGGGGAGGTATCGGATTAAACATAGTTTTTTCTAATAAAAAAGAAGCTAGCGCTTCCCAGAATACTTCAAATAATTGACCGTGATAACAATATCTTTCACCCAAGACTTGCAAGTCAAAAATACAATTTTTATATTAAACTTTATTTTAATGTAAAAATGAAAACAATCTACGATCATGGACAACAGCCAAACGCAAATTACCTTTACTTACTCCCCTTCCCAACTAGGATATTCAGGACCAATGAATGATCTGTATACGATCACCGATCCGATC